>NZ_FZQY01000001.1 GCF_900199585.1 Helicobacter sp. 'house sparrow 1'
CTTTAAAATAAAGAGAAAACTTTCTTTCTCTTGCCACCACTTAATTTCTCTTTTTTTCAAAGATTTTTTATAAAACAAATCTTTAACAAGTTACACAACAAACTATACAACAAAATATGCTTTTTTTGAAAGTTTTAGCATATTCATAATGAACTCCTATTAAGTGGTGGTAGGAGAGGGAATTTAGTTTATAAAAAAATTATTATAGGGTTGAAAAAAGGAGGGTGTGTACATAAACTTGTTAGGATGTTAAAAGATAAGTAAGTAATTTAAAATTATTTGATACAAGTGATGTTTAGAATTAAATCCCTTAATTCTTCAAAGGCTTTATAAAGTTTTTCATCTTTGCAGTTGTTTTTAAAATTACCTAAGGATTTTTCCTCAAAAGTTTTTATGGCAACAATAGTTGTATCGTCATTTTGTTTTTTTAATAAATTTAGAGGGACATATCCTTTTATGTTAAAGTTTTGAGGTAAAGAAGAGAAAAAATCTTTATGCTCCTGGATAGATTTTTCAAGATTTTTGGTAAGATATCTATTAAATTCGTTACAAACTACAGGGTTCTTAAAGGCAAAAAGGATTTGATTGTGTTTTATGGTGATAAATAATAAGGCCATTTTTATATTTTTAGGTAAAAAGACTTTTAGCCTTTCAAGCTCATAAAACTGACTTAGTTTTGCTAAGTGAGGTATTTTTGATGCAATGGAGATAAAATTTTGAAAATTTTTCATTTGGTTATTTTAGCATATTTCCTAGTTAGTATTTTTGGCTGCGGTTTTAAGGCTGATCCTTTTTATGGAAGTCTTGATGATTCAATAATAGTTTTACAATGCAAGAAAAGTGTAAATTCTTAATTTTATTTCATAATATAAGAGAAAGATTAGTTGGTTATATAAATATTTATGATCCTGGATATCTAGCACTATTTTATTCCCTTAAGACTTTATTTGCTTCAATTTTAAGCCTTTATATTTGTGTCTATCTCTTTGGTCCAAAAATAGCAATTTGGGCTGGTTTAATGCCTATATATCTGTATTTTCTTAATGTGGCTTTGGTAGAGCAAAAGCAGAGTTTAAGATATTTTATCTTTTTTATTTTTCTTTCAATGCTTTTGTGTATTGTTTTTTCGCTTTTGATTCCATATGGTTTATGGTTGGTGATACCTTTGGCAATCATTGGGTTTTGTGCAGGTTTGGTTGGAAGCTATGATTTAGATTTGCAAAAAGTCTTTAATATGGCAATTTTAAATGGATTGATTGCTTGTATTTATGCAGATTCAAGGACAGGTGTATCGCTAGTTGATGAAGTATTAACTATTTTTATAGGTGGAGTTATTGGTCTGATAGTGTTGTTTTTTATGTCCTTTAAGAAGTATGGAAAGTTTGTTAGAAAGTATTTTCCTGATCTTTTGCTTGATCTTGAACTGATGATAAAAAATTTACATAGAACTAAAAATTTTGTAGTAATAAGAAATCAAACTTCTATGCAAATAGAATCTATTAAAAAGATTCTTAATTCTAAGTCAGGAAACATTAAAGATCCTCATATTATGAAAAATACCAAGCGCGCTTTGTTTTATCTTTACAGAATCGAGGAAATATATCAATGTATTAATGCCATTCATAATGACAAAACAAGAGATAAGCAAACCTTTTCTTTACTAAAGCGTGAAATTATTTTTAATCTAAGAGAAGTTTCAAAAATGCTTGAAGGACATATGCCAAGGCTAAAAACTAGCACTTTGGAAAAAATTTCTACCTCACAAGATTTTGATAAGTCTTTTGTAAATACGATAAAAATTATTTATAACAAGATTGATAATTTTCGCAGGGGAGGTCAGGAAGAGAGCTATTTTATTGAGGCAAAAAAGAAAAAGAGTCTCAATGTAATTTTTAAGTCTTTGCATTTTACTAATGGTTTTTTTCGTTATGGAGTGAAATATAGCTTTGCACTAAGTTTTGCAATTCTTATTGCACAAATGTTTCATCTTGATCATGGGGTTTGGATTGCAATGGCATGTGTTGCAATTATTCGACCAAACTTTGGCGGAGTGCAATATATAGGAAAAGAATATATTATTGGTGTAACTTGTGGTTTAGTTGCTGGTCTTTTGCTCATTGTCTTGACAAAAGAAACATTATTTTTTTATCCCATTTTTATGATTGTAATGTTTTTGTTTGTTTACCTTAAGGTTTATCCTTATGGTGTTTGGGCAAGTTTTATGATGATGGCTTTTATTATGATGTTTTTTGCCGCTTATGGCATCAATTATCTATTAATCTTTGATAGATTTATGGATATATTCTTGGCTTTTGTAATTGTGCTTTTGACATTTCTATTTTGGCCTAAGTATAGTGGGAATGACATTTTGCCAAATATTCAAAAAAGTCTAGATATTCTTTATGATCTTTATGATTTTATTATGAAAGATATAATGGTTTTGCAGAATCATCACCAAAACTTTTATGAAAAACAGAAGCAATTTTTTGATTGCTATAATACTTTGGATCTAGCTATTAGAGAAGCTAAAAAAGAAAAAAACATCATTAGTGATTTAAGATCTGCAAGAGATAGTTTAAAGTTTCTGGATTTTTTAAATCAAGAAGCACTAAAGATTTTTTATTTTTTAATGGAATTGGATCCAAAAATATTACAGGATCAAAAAGAGCTTTATCTTAATGATTTGAATTTGATAAAAACGCGATATGAGATGATGAATAGGGCTCTACAAGGGAGTTCTTTTTATTTTAAAAAAGAAAAGGATGATAGATTCTTGTCACAAGACAATGTATTTTCTGAAATTACAAATTCATCTTTTGAGGTACAAAATCAGCTTTTTGTAAGCTTGCAAGCAAATGTAAAAATAGGAGAGTAGAGGCAATGAAACAATTAGATAAAGAAAAGAAGATTGCACTGTTTATAGATTGTGAAAATATACCGTGCAAATGGATTGATAATATTTTTGAAAGTTTGTTGGATATAGGAGATGTTTGCATCAAAAAAGCCTATGGAGATTGGAGAAATAGATCCTTAAAATCTTGGGATAAAGAACTTATTAGATATTCCATACAACCTGTGCATATTATTACAGGAAATCATCATAAAAGTAATAAGGGAGTTGGAAAAAACTCTTCAGATATTCAACTTGTAATTGATGTAATGAATTGTTTGTATGATGGTATTGTTGATTGCATAGCAATTGCAAGTAGTGATAGTGACTTTGCCCCTTTGGCGCAGGAGATTAGATCAAGAGGAATGCAGGCAATTGGATTTGGTGAAATAAAATCAAGGGAGGATTATCAAAATGCTTTCACAAGCTTTGAGATGTTAAAGAAGCAAAATAGCAAAGAAGATGAAGTTGAAGAATTAGAAAACAATAAGACACTTATTAGAATGCTAAAAAAAGCCATTGATGAAACTTCAAACCAAACGGGCTTATCTTTAGTTTCAGATATTGGAATTTGGATTAAAAAAAATTACTCTCAAAGTGCTAGAACCTATGGAAAAAAAACTTGGGGAGATATCTTTAAAGAGCTAAAAAAGGAATTTAGCATCCACTATGGAGACAAGAATATAATGATGGTAGAGTATAACTATTGGTAATTTAGAGATAATTTACTAAAGACATTTGGTTGATTTTGCTTGTTGAATTTAATACAGCATTGTAATTATTATTGAGGTTGGAAAATTTATTATAAGTTTCTGCAACATCAATACCGATATTTTCTGCCTTCATACTTTCAACCTGTGTTTTTAAAATTTCATTGCGTCTAATGATATTTCCAAAAGTTCTTCCGTGAGAACCATTAAGAGCAATCATTTTTTCTATGTGGTCACTTAAATGATCAAAGGTAAGAATACCATTTTGGATTCCTAGGTTTCTCATATCTGAGTTGTAAGTATCAAATGCACCAGGTCGATAGATATTCCTATCCACCGCATCAATAATTTCATCAATTTGTGCAAAAAAATTGATCTGAGGTTGATCAATAGTGATTGCATTATTGGCATTAAGAGTTAGGGATTTTTTAGCATTTTTAATACCTTTGATAGAAAAATCATCACTATCATCATTGCTAAACATGACTTTCATTTTTGTGTTTGAAGCCATTTTGTCTTGAACAACTACTTTCCCTTGTTGATCAAGATTGATATTTAATCTTGCATTAGATTTATCTAAAAGATCTTCATACGCTTCTTTTGCTTCTTGAGTGATTGTTTTGTGTACCTTCTCTAATTCTTTTGAATTTTGATTGCTGTAGTTAAGTGCGATTGTAATTACATCCATTAATTGCCTATAAGTCACATCATTTGCTTTTGTAGCAGTAACAGTAGGGGGTTCATCATGTGGATCAAAAATTGGAATAATATAATCCTCTTGTTTAGGGTCCTTGTTTGGCAGACTTAAATAAGATCCCTTAGAATCAAGTGTGATTGTTGCATCAAGATCAATACCATTGTGATCTCTTAGTGTTAATTTAAAGCTCTTTTTATCCATATCTGTGCCTGTAACTTCAGACAATTTTGTATCTTCATTTGCAACATCAATACCATCTGCAATACTCTGTACAACATTTCCTACAAGCTTTGAGCCTTGATTTGTAAAGAAGGTTTGATCATATTGTGTTCTAAAGTCTGATGCAAAACCTTTTATGATGTTGCCATTAGAATCTAGGGTTTCAAGGTCGAAAAAAAGATTTGTCTCTCTTTCTTCTTCTTGTGCTTCCTTGTCAATTAAAACCAACTTCCCATTGGTAAATTCTGCATTAACTTCGCTTCCATAAAAATCTTGAATTTGCTTGACAAAATCTTTTATATTTGTATCTTTTGTGCTTACTTTTAGGACATTTTCACTTTGATCACCACTTTTTTTCAAAACAATAAAATCTGTATCATTAGAAACAATATCCCTAAGCATTGTGTTTCTATCTGCTAATGTATTTTTATTTGTAATAAAGGTTGCATTAAAGTCTAGCTGTGCGTGATTATAATAGTTCTTTGTAGAGCGAATTTTATCTAGAACATAATTTGTCATAAAAGGACTTTGAACATAGTTTGTAATTCTTGCTCCAGTTGTGTAAAGCTGTGTGATATCATCAACTTCCGTATCACTAGAAATCATATGAAATTGAATAGAAGAACTTCCAGCTCTTAAGTCTTTGATTTCTATTTGTCCCCAATCATTTAAAGATACATCTACAACCTTGTTTTGAGAAGTATTTCCAAATTCTTCCCCAATTTTATTAAGCAAATCTCTTATTGTTGTAGCACTATTTCTATCTCCATATCCCTTATCAAATGCAAATCTCGATTTAAAAGCGACACCATCAGCTCCTACGCCTCTAATATAAAAATATTCTTTCCCATCATTAGTTGTATCGTTATCATTATCACCAACTAAATCTCTGATTGTATCATTAGCGGTAAGATAGACTTCTTGTGATGGAATAGCATTATTTGGAGCTTCCATTACATTTGGGTGAAGTTTTGATTGATTTAGAAGTTTGATATTTGTTGTAATATGCTTGGAAGTATCCGCATCTCTACTTAAGAATAATTGTTCTCCTGTAATATTATAAGGAACTAAATTGTTTGAACTAATGAGTGCAGATAAGGTTTCATTGTTACCATAATAATTGCCATTAGAATCAAAGGGGATTTTATCAACCTTGCTCCCAGCAAAAATATACTCTCCACCCACAGAGGTATTGGCAAGATTTAGCATATGATGTTTAATACCTCTTAAATCTGAGGCAATTGCTTTTCGTGAGGTTTCTGATTGAACATTATTTGCTGCTTGTAATAATTTTGTCTTAAATTGCACCATTGCTTGAGAAAGTTCACTAAGAGTCTTATCTGTATTTAAGGTTTTTATTTCTGCGTTCTTGGCAACATCAATACTTTGCCCTAGAGTTGCAGTTTCATAATCAAGTTTTAGATCCTGATTATATACACTACTATCCTCATATCCCTGCTGTATTTTTAGGCCAGAGGCGATTTTATTATTCGCACTATTGAGCTTATTTTGAAGGGTATTTTGATGGTAGTTCATCTGATTGTATTTGGTTCCAAAAGTAACTCTCATAAAGCTAAACTTAACTCCAAAATTTATATTGATTTCTAAACCATATGTTTAATTTAGAATTTTTATTCATTTAAGGTAAAAGCAAAAATAATTCCAAAAATACTTTTTCTGTTTATACTTAGAGATTTTTGCTTTCCCTTAGTTTAATAAAACCGCCCAGCAAAATCGTCAAAATTTTATTTTATTTTAATCGGTATAAAAAAAATTGCTAAAATTATGCTTTTAGTTATAAAGCTACTAGAAATTTCAGAAAAAGGATATTTATGAAAATAGTTAATACTTTAAACGCACCTCAAGCAATAGGACCTTATTCACAGGCAATTGAGCTTAATGGATTACTTTATACTTCTGGTCAAATTCCACTTGATAAAGATGGTAATTTTGTGGAAGGGGATATAAAGGTTCAAACAAAGCAAGTATTGCATAATTTAGGAGAGGTTTTAAAAGAAGCAGGAAGTAGTTTTAATAGCGTGATTAAAACAACTGTTTTTCTTTCAAATATGGATGATTTTGTTGCATTTAATGAAGTTTATGCAAGCTTTTTTGGCGACCATAAACCTGCTAGAAGCACAATTGCTGTAAAGACTTTACCAAAAAATGCACTAGTAGAGATTGAGTGCATCGCAAGAATTGGTTAATTTTTAAAGTTTTATGATAAAATAGCGACTTTGTTTCGCGTTACGCGTTTCAATTAGATTTTTTAATGTCTTAATTTAAGGAAAAGCTATGTATGCAGTGTTTAAGAATGGAGGCAAACAATACAAGGTCCAAGAAGGAAGCATTGTTCTTCTTGATAAAATGAGCCTTGAGCCAAAGTCAAAAATAAAGTTTGAGGAAGTTTTAGCTATTTCTAAAGATAGTGATCTTGTGGTTGGAAAACCTTTTATTAATGGTGCTGTGATTGAAGCAGAAGTCATTAATGAGGGTCGTGGTAGAAAGGTTATAACTTTTAAGAAGAGAAGAAGAAAAGATAGTAAAACCAAGAGAGGTTTTAGACGCGACTTTACAAGAGTGCGTATTTTGAAGATTGTAGGATAAGGAGCAGTATATGGCACACAAGAAAGGTCAGGGAAGTACTCAGAATAATAGAGATTCTGCAGGTAGAAGACTTGGTATTAAGAAGTTTGGTTCGCAGTTTGTGCGCGCTGGAAATATTATTGTTCGCCAGAGAGGGACAAAGGTTCATTTGGGTGAAAATGTAGGGATGGGAAAAGACCATACAATTTTTGCACTCATTGATGGGATTGTAAAGTTCCAACAAAAAACAAAAGACAGAAAGAAAGTTTCTGTTATTCCTGCTTAATTTTGCTTCTATCTTCTAGATTCCTCAAATATATGGAATCTAGGAGTTTTGTGAATGATCAAACATAAAGGGAGCTTTTTATCATCTCGCTGGAAAATTTTTAGAGCCAATAGGCGTGCTTATTTTTCGCTTTGGATTTTTTGTATTCTACTTTTTTTATCTACCTTTGCTAATTTTATTGCAAATGACAAACCCATTTTAATCTATAAGAATCAAAAGTTTTATTTTCCTGTAATTTTTCAATACTCTGAAAGAGAGTTTGGGGGATTTTTTGAAACAGAGGCTCAATATAGTGATGGATATTTTAAAAAAGATCTTTTACAAGATTCTTTTGTAGTCTGGCCACTGATTAAATACTCCTATGATAGTATTATTTGGGATCTTCAAGAACCAGCACCAATATCCCCTAGCTTAAAACATTTGCTTGGTACTGATGATCAAGCAAGAGATGTTTTGGCAAGACTTATTTATGCATATAGAGTCTCTTTGTGGTTTGGTATTTTACTTTGCATTTCTAGCGTTACTGTAGGAGTTTTCATCGGTGCTATACAGGGGTTTTATGGAGGTAGGATTGATTTATTTACGCAAAGATTAGTGGAAATATGGAGTGGCATACCATTGCTTTTTTTAATGATGATTCTCTCAAGTTTTGTAACCCCAAGTTTTTGGTGGATTTTAATGATTGTTTTATTGTTTAGTTGGATGGGAATTGTTGGTGTTGTAAGAGCTGAGTTTTTGCGTGGTAGGAATATGGATTACATTAAGATAGCAAAAACCTTGGGTGTTAGTGATTTGAGCATTATTTTTAAACATCTCTTGCCTAATGCAATGGTTGCGACAATTACTTATATTCCTTTTATTATCACAGGTAGTATTGCAACTTTAATTAGTTTGGATTTTTTAGGTTTTGGGATGCCTGTTGGGAGTGCTTCTCTTGGAGAACTTTTACAACAAGGAAAAAATAATCTTTATGCTCCACATCTTGCAATTATTTCATTTTTTGCTGTTGCAATTTTACTATCTATCTTGGTTTTTATTGGAGAGGGAGTAAGAGATGCTTTTAACCCCAAGAAAAATAAAAGATAGCCTAATGATTGAATTTAAAAATTTTACCGCTGGTTTTAGTAAGGGATTTGTATTGCAAGATATTAATCTTTCAATAAACTCTGGAGAATTTCTTGCCCTTGTTGGAGAATCTGGAAGTGGTAAAAGTCTTTTGGCTAGTATGATGTTGGGTTTGTGGAGCGAATTTAGTTATGAAATTTTTAATGGAGATTTATTGATTGATGGAGTGAGTATCAAATCTCAATCACAAAGATTTTTTCATCAAAAAAGGAGAGAATTCTTTGGTTATATCCCACAAAATCCTCTTGAAGCCTTAAATCCTTTGCAGAAGATTTCCAAGCAAATGTTAGAAACTCTAAAACTCTCATTTCCATTTTTAACAAAAATGCAGATCAAGGATAAGATACAAAAAGCTTTCTTATCAGCAAATCTTAGTTTAGATCTATTAGATTCCTACCCATATGAATTAAGTGGAGGACAAAATCAAAGAGTTTTGATATTGCAAAATGTGCTAAAAAATCCTAAGATTTTGATTTGTGATGAACCTACTACTGCTCTAGATAGCAATATCCAAAAACAGGTTTTGGAATTTTTATTTCAAGAATGTCGTGAGAAGAATATCGCACTTTTGCTAATTAGCCATGACTTAAATATTGTGCGCTCTTTTGTAGAAAAGATTTGTGTGATGCATCTTGGTAAGATTGTAGAAATTTCTCAGACAAAAGATTTGTTTGAGACTCCAAAACACTCTTATACAAAAGAATTAATTGACGCATTAAAGTTACCCCAAAAGATTATGGAATCTAATACAAAAAAGATTTTAAAACTTGAAGATTTTGGAGTTTTTGTTTCTAAAAAAAGTTTTTTTAGAAACAAAAAGATTGATTTAATCAAGCCTCTAAGTTTTGAAGTATTTGAAAATGAAATTTTGGGAGTTGTGGGAGAATCTGGCAGTGGGAAGACAAGTCTGATTTTAGGAATAATGAAACTCTTAAAATCTACAGGAAGTTTAGAAGTTTTGGATTGTAGAAAAAGTTTTTATGAAAACTTACAAATTGTGTTGCAAAATCCTTTTGCCTCTCTTAATCCAAGATGGAGAATCAATGAAATTTTAAATGAAACAAAAAAGATTCATAATCAAGAGATTGACTATAATGATATTTTGTCTCAAGTGGGTTTAGAGAGTAGTATTTTAGATTCCTACCCATATGAATTAAGTGGAGGACAAAACCAAAGAATAGCTATTGCAAGGGCATTGCTAGTAAAGCCCAAAATTTTGATTTTAGATGAGCCTACTTCAGCATTAGATAAGAAAAATCAAAAGAATATCTTAAATCTATTATTATCTTTACAAGCAAGGTATCAAATGAGTTATATTTTTGTAACTCATGATTTGGACATAGTTGAGGCTATATGTGACAGAGTGCTATTTATCCATCAAGGAAAGTTGCTTAAAACTTTAAATAAAAATGATTTTTTTACTTCTGATATTCCAGAGATTAAAAGAATGTTGGATTCAAGGCTATGAAAGTATTTTTAATTTGGTTTATTGGGTTACAAACTTTATTTGGATATGTAGTCAAAGACTTTAAGAGTGATGTAGAAATTTCTTCTAGAGAAAAAAAGATAAAAAATCAGTTTATTCTTGAAGTACAAAAAAGTAATAAAAAATTAGATTTTAGCTATCCCATTATGGAAGATTTTGAAGTTTTACCTATCCTATTTAGCATTAAAGATAAGGTCTATAGAGTCTATCTTAAAAATAAGAGGGTTTTTTTTAGTATCTTTGATGTGAAACAAGGGGAAAAATTAGAGATAAAGGTGCAATATAAAACCTTAAATAATCAAAAGTTTTTTCAAACACAGAGAGTTTATATTCCTAAGATGTCAAATGCTTTTAATGCAAAAATTAAAGTTGATATAGATAAAGATTGGGAATTAATTTCTCAAAGTAATTTTTTTAGGAAGAAAGATGGTTTATTTTTGTGGGAAGGGAGAGTGCAAGAAGGTTTTAATGATTATTTATGGCTAAGTGTTAAAAAAGCAAATTGGGATATTTCTATTAAAAATTATATTTATACTTCAGATAAAATTAATAATCTCAATGTATTTCTCCCTAAATATTTTAAAGATAGTGATATTAAAGTTAAAAAAATTGATTTTGATATCAATAGCAAACAGGCTCAGATCTTACAAAAACAAAACAATACTTCAGTTATATTTCGTAATGCTCAAATGCAAGATTTCATTTTAAAGATGAATGCACAGGTTTCTAATACATTAGAGTATTCTTATAAGAATCTTAATCCAAAAGATTTTGTATCAAAACAAAAAACACCAGGATTAAAAAAAATTGCTCAAAAAATTATTAAGGAAAATGCAAAAGAACCTCCTCATATAGCTATTGCACAATGGGTATTTCAACATATAAAATACAATGAGAAATATACCAATATACACATGAATAGTGATCAAATCTTAAGGGTTAAAAGTGGAGTATGTGAGCATTATGCACAACTTTATAATGATCTTTTACAAGCCCTTGATATCCCTAGTGTCTTTGTTACTGGAGTTGGTTTTAATCCCACTAAGAGGGCTTTTGAATACCATGCTTGGAATCTTGTTTATGTTGATAAAGAGTGGAAATCTATAGATACCACTTGGGGACTTTTTGGAGGTAAGTTGCCTATATCACACATCTTCTTTTATATAGGCTATCAACCTTTATTGATGTATGAAACATATGATATTCCCATAGAAAGGACACATACAGAAGTAGAACAAAAAATACGCTTTATTCCTTAATCTTTAATAAAAAATAAAGTAATTTTATTGTAGAATCTGCCTATTATTTTTTTATAAAAGGGTAGAAAATGAAAAAAGATATTCATCCTCAATATGTTCCTTGTAAAGTTACTTGTGTAACAAGTGGTAAAGAAATTGAAGTGATGAGCACAAAGAGCGAATTAAGAATTGATATTTCGAGTTTTTGTCATCCTTTCTATACAGGGAGTGATAAGATTGCTGATGCAACAGGTAGGGTTGAAAGATTTAAGCAAAAATATAATATGAAGTAATCGTGATTACCTTATTGCCAACTCCTATAGGGAATCTAAAGGATATAAGCTTTAGAACTTTGGAGGCCTTGGCAAAGAGTGAAGTTGTGTTGTGTGAAGACACAAGAGTCACAAAAAAACTACTAACTTTATTACAGAGAGATTCTATCATTACTCAGAATTTTCCTAAAATTTTTGAGGAAAAGGTTTTCTTTTCTTTCCATTCTCATAATCAAGAAGAGTTTTTAAGGAAGCAAGATAAGAGTTTTTTTGCAAGGGATGTTGTATTTTTAAGTGATGCGGGTATGCCCTGTATTAGCGATCCTGGGGCATTGCTTGTAAAATATGCACAAGAAAATAATATTGCCTATGATGTCTTGCCAGGCAGTAATGCTTGCTTGCTTGCTTATTGTATGAGTGGAAATATTGACGATGGGTTTATTTTTGGAGGATTTTTACCACACAAGCAACAAGATCGTAGAAAATGTTTGCAAGATTTTTTCTATTCACAATCATTTTTGCAAAAAAAATTAAGCATTATTTTCTATGAGAGTCCTCATAGAATCTTGGAGGCTTTAAAAGATATAGTTTTTGTGGATAGCCAGTGTGAGGTTTTTGCTATAAAAGAAATGAGTAAAAAAAATCAAAAATTTTTTTATTCAACTGCAATAGAAGTTTTAGAAAAACTACAAACAGAGAATCTAAAAGGGGAGTGGGTGTTGATTTTAAAATCAAAAAGACAAAATGATTACAAAAGTTTGAGTTTTGAAGATATATCTAATATGGAAATACCTCCTAAAATAAAAGCAAAACTACTGGCAAAAATGAGCAATCAAGATGTAAAAAAAATCTATGAGAGCTTGATAAAAGGATAGTAATGATTGTTTTTGGAAAACAGAGTGTATGTTATATTCTAGAGAATTTTCCTCATCTAATACAAGAAATCTATTTTTCTAAAGAAATTGATAAAAAGCTTTTTGTAAAATTTTCTCAACTAAAAAAACCTATTTTAAGAATTGATAATAAAAAAGCACAAAGTCTCGCAAAAAATGGTAACCATCAGGGATTTTTTTTAAAAATTACTCCCATATCTTCCACATCTTTTAAAGAAATTAAAACAATGAAAAAGATACTGGTTTTATGCGGTCTGACAGATGTAGGAAATATAGGAAGTATTTTTCGAAGTGCGTATTGTTTTGGGATTGATGCAGTGATATTATCTGGTATTAAGAGCTTTTCAGTTGAGGGGGTAATACGAAGTAGTGTAGGAGCAATTTTACAGATACCTTTTTGTATTATTGAAAATACAATGGATCTCATTCATGAGTTAAAAAGCAAAGGATTTTTTCTATACGGTGCAGATATGAGTGGAAAAGATATTACAGAGTGCGCTATAGCTCAAAAGTATGCCCTATTTTTGGGTAATGAAGCAAACGGTTTAGGAGGTAAAATTTTATCAAAACTTGATACAATAACTTCAATTAGGATGCATAGTGGGTTTGATTCTTTAAATGTTGCAGTTGCAGCAGGTATTTTAATGCATAGAATGTAAAAAATTAGGATATAACTAGGATATAACATGGAAGCTATAGAAAAACTAAAACAAATTGGAATAAAAAGGATCAATCAAGATACAAAGATTTCTGTAAGTGTGATTGAAAATATTCTTGAAAAAAGATTTGACAAAATTCAAAGAGTATGGATTGTTGGATTTTTGCCAATTTTAGAGAGGGAATATAATGTTGATCTTAAGGAATGGTTAGAAGAATATGATACTTATCTTTTTGAAAATCAACAAAAAAATATAGATGATGCTTATCAGATAAGAGAGTTGGAATTAGATACGCAAAAACAAAAATATGATAGCTTTAAAAGAAGCATTTTTAGAGATTCTGCTAAACAGGTTTTTTACACATGTTTAGGTGTATTTTTAGTTGCAGTGATTTACACATCCTTTAAGTTTTATAATTCCTTTAAAAATGCAAGTGGAGAGTATGATGTTGTTGAAAAACCACTGTCTTCTGAAATAGAAGAAAGTCAAGGTATTTATACCAATCTTGGTTTTCAGCAGATAGATGGAAAGAAAGAGATTGATATTGATAAACTTGTAGCTGATAATGAGATAGAAGTTAAAGATGGTGAAGTGTTAATCATCCCAAGAGGAGAATTGTGGTTTCAAGTTTTAAATCTTGAGACAAGACAAAAGCAGGATAGAACCATTAGGGATCCTTATCTTTTGAAGATGCCAGCTCAAAAATCTGTAATTATTTTTGGTCATAAGGGATTTGAGTTAAAGTATAAAGATAGAACACAGAAGTATGATGGGGGTGATCCAATTAGATTTGTGATCCAAGATAATACATTAAAATATGTAAGATATGCAGATTACCTTAAGCTTCTAGGAGTACAAAAAAAGGACGAGCAGGCTACAAAGCAAGAAGCGTTAACAAGTGATAATGCTGATGAAGTACAAGATGAAAAACAACAAGAGCAACAAGGGGATTTGGATTAAGCTTGCAAAAGATTAGACTTTTTATTTTTATCTTTGTTTTTCTTAATATCTGCTATGGTGATTATTTAAGCGATAAAATTAAGAATTTTGTTGGTGAGAATACCTACAGAGTTAATAGAAACTTTATTGAAAAGATTTTTGTCAATAGGCAGGATTTTTTTCAAAATGGTATTGTTGATAGCAAAAAAGTTTTAGAAACATTAAAGAGTAATGGCTTGCTAAGCCTGAAGTTTGACTCTCCAAAGGAAGTAAATATCATTTTTTCTTCCCAGACAAGTCCTATCTTTTTGCTAAGAACCGTAAATAGTGTTTTGGCTTCAATGGGGTATTCCTACTTTGAAGTAAAAAAGGCAGATTATGATAATGGGTTTGCTAGCATTATTTTTGGTTTCACAAGTGAGTATATGATTGACCCTTTGATTGTGCTAGAGGAGATGAATAAAAGGGGATATATTTTTAATGATGTAAGAAAGATTAATGAACAAGCTTGGGAATATGATGTAACACTTTTTGATTCTAGATTGCTTAATGCAAGAAATATAGATTTAGGTGATAGTCTTGAGCTTAGAGAAGTGAGTGGGGAATACTGGCTTCAAATTTCTGATACAAGTGGAAATATTAGTATAGTTGCAAACAGTGCAGAGTGGAAACCAAAAATTGTATTTTTTGATAAAAATTTGCATATTATAGATATTTTAAAAAAACAAACAAGCATTAATAATATTACATTTAATGTTTTAAAGGATGTCAGGTTTATCCTAATTTCTGATCTTAGAAGTCCTACTATTTTAAGAAGTGGAATCCGGGTTGAATTTAGTGAATTTTCAGAGGAAAATTAAGTAGCTTTTTATTCTTATAAGCTTTATGACAGGATTTTTTTGGTTTATTTTTTTATTGGATAGCAAGTCTTTTTAATGTTAAAAATTTTAAATAAATGACATTTTAATCAAGGATTTTATTCTCTTATAAGGTTTAATAGTTTCTTTATTGTAATGGAATTTAATAAAAGTTCTAAGAAAAAAACTTAGAACTTTTTAAAGATCTTTGCAAAGAGCAAGAAATCATCAGACTATCAATGATAGTCTGATGGTATTAGAAACTATAAGAAAGTAGCATCATAGCATGACTTCTATCTTCTTTTATAGATTTTTCAAGGACAGGAGAACCTCTACCTTCAGCTATAGACGCAGGACTTCCAGTAGTGTTTGTCGCTACAATATAGCCAGCATGTGTGGTAACATTTTGCCATTCTAGTTTTAGCCACAATTTAATGTTATAAGGGAAACTATAGCTAAAGCTAACTAATGCAGCTTGCTCATCTGCTCTTGGTGAGAAAGTCATTCTACCAAAAGTTTCCCATTCAAACTTCCCATGCGCTGCACCAAGGAAAATATAGCCTGTTTTTGCATCTTTTGTAATGGCATTTGTTAGAGCACCAAAATCATAGGCAGTATTTGTCCAAAAATCCCAACCGCCAATTGCTGCGTTTCCATAAGTTCCTACATGTGCATTTGCATTTCCAAAATTTTGATACCAGCCTCCACCAAAGTGAAAATTATTTATGTCAAATTGTTGCCTAATCGCAATTGTTTGACCACCTTTTCCAGATAATGATTGATAGCGGTATATATTTTGAACATTAGAGGTATGGAAAGGGGACATAAAGAAAACCTTGGTTGTGGATCTAAAACCCTGACCATCAAATTTTTTATTACTATCAAATCCAAGCTCTAGCATTGGTGCAACATAGAAATCTGGCGAGAAATATACAAATGGTGAAATATATAAACCAGAATCAAAGCTGTATGAAGGCTTGAATGCGTGAATTCCATAATTCCCATTCTTATCAAATGACTTAGGGGTATAGAAAGAATAAATCCACTCTGCATTTGCAAACCCTCTTCCATAAGAACTAAACCACCAAAGGTCAAAATTTTTGTAAGTATATTTCGCTTCAAACCCTTGAGTAAAGCCACTCATAAATTGAGCCTGGCTTGCATACCTACCAATTTTCACTTCAAAATTATGATCATTTTTTTTGGCAGTGTAATCTATATAAGCATTATAGAGCACAAAATTAGCTGTAACATATTGCCCGCCAGATCCATGAATGATAGAATTTCCAGTATGTCTTGAGGAGTCTAAAATGGTTCCCCCTGCCAATGCTCCAACACTTCCTGTAAGTTTTTTGTTTTCATCGTCAATAAAAACCATATCAGTTTGTAAAGTTCCTACAATATTCATAAAACTATCTGTGGGATAGCGATTTGCATTTTTATCAATACTTTGATTGTTAAACCCTACCTTTGAGAATGTTTGTAAACTTCCTGATACTTTATACTCAAAAGCTTGGGCTCCAGTTCCCAGTAATGTCAGTAATACAAAAGAGCTATATACCTTTTTCACATTCTATCCTTAATTTCTTAAAGTTGTAAAAGACCAATCCTGTCTTTGAAACTTATAATATCGTATCATTTACTTTTTGTTAGCTTTTCTAAAAACAAAAAATAAACTAACGTGTAAAAAATACACAATAAGGAAGTAAAAAAGTATCACAATACGCTCTTGTTTATTACTAATTAAAGAAGCAATATTATGTTTATCCACCTAGCCAAAGATACAATGTTCAATTACAGCCATTCTAATTAGTACACCATTTGATACCTGTTCTAAAATCTTGCACCTAGGATCTTTTAAAACTTCATCTGCAATATCAATATTGTGATGAACTGGTCCTGGGTGCAATATAATAATATCTTGGTCTTTTAAAATGTCTTGAGTGATGCAAAAATGCTTTGCATAATCTTGTAGTGACCCATAGACTTGGTAGCTATGTCTTTCAGTTTGTGTCCTTAAACTAATGACAATATCAAGATTCTTAATAGTCTCTTTAAGATTTTGAGTTGTTTTTAGATGTGTTTTAGGTAAAAAATGGGGAGGAGCAATAAGGGTAATATCTAGTCCAAACCTCTCAAGTAGCTCAATGTTACTGTTAGCAACGCGAGAGTTTCTAATATCTCCAACAATACCCACCTTTTTTCCCTTAATATTGCCATCAAAGTGATTATGGATAGTTAGAAGATCTAAGAGTGCTTGAGTAGGATGAGCATGTGCTCCATCTCCACCATTGATAATAGGACAATCAACATGCTGTGCAAGATGCTCTCCTGCTCCTGCATTTTTATGGCGAATAATAATTGCGTGGGGTTTCATTGCATTAAGATTAGCAGCTGTATCCGCCATTGTTTCGCCTTTAGAGGTGGAGCTTTTTGCAATATCTAGTTTAATTACTTCAGCTCCTAAGGTTTTTGCAGCAATTTCAAAACTACTTAATGTTCTAGTAGAATTTTCAAAAAAAGCGGTTATGATAATTTTATCTTTTAGTGATTTTGGTGGAGTGTTGATACGATAAAAATTTGCCTGGTTGAGTATCTTTTGAATTGCTGGTATAGTTAGATCGCTAGTTTGAAACAAGTGCTGCATAATCTCTATGTTCTCCCTTAAAAATTTTGTTATTATTTTAACTAATTAATCAAGATTCCTAAAGAAGTAAATTGAAAAAGATTATTGTATTTTGCTTTCCATTGTTTTTATTTTTTCAAGGGTGCAATAGCTTTTTTAGCAATAATACTTATGCGCTTGATATTGTAGGTGAAAAGAAGGTTCAGGCAAGTCGTAAGGGTGAAATTGTTAAGGACAATAAGGTATTGGTTGTGGCAACCGTTACACATCTTAATGAAGTAAGCGCACTGACATATCGCGGTAGGGAATATTTTTTTGTTGAATTTTATAGTGAAGATGATATTGGCAATTTTGTTGAGTATCATTTGAATAAATTAAAACCTCTTTGGGTGAGAGAGATTACCAAAGATGAGTTTGATGAAGTCTTAAAACCCAATAATAAGTGGAGCAAATGCTATTTAGTTGCCTTTGATTCTATAGGAGGTATTGGGGCTAGAGAAATGATTTTAGGTATGGATGTTGTAGGTTTTGGAATAATGGAATTTGATTTTGGATTTAAAACCCTACCAATGCAGTTTTGATGAGACTTGATTTATTTGTTTCAAAGAAATTTGATATCAGTAGGCAGAAAACTCAAGAAATGATTAAACAGGGTTTGGTTTTTTGTAATCAAATACAAGTTACAAAGCCCTCGCATCAAGTTAGCCAAGAAGATGAAATTGTTTTAAAAGAAAAACCAAGGTTTGTAAGTAGGGCTGGAGAAAAGCTTTTTGGATTTTTGAAGGGAGAGAATTTTAGTTATAAGGTAGTGCTTGATGTAGGATCAAGTACGGGAGGCTTTGCACAGGTTTTATTGTTGCTTGGAGTTGATGAGGTGCATTGTGTGGATGTCGGAAAAAATCAATTATCCCCTTTATTGCGCAATGATAAAAGAATTAAAATTTTTGAAGAGTGTGATATTAGGCATTTTATAAAACAGAGAGATTATGACTTATTAACTTGTGATGTGAGTTTTATTAGTATTGAAAAGATTTTTGGAATCTTAAAAACGATGAGTAAAGAAATGATACTTCTTTTTAAACCACAGTTTGAAGTTGGAAAAGAAGTTAAGAGGAATAAAAAAGGTGTTGTTGTGGATAATGAGCTGATTAATATTGCTCTGAAGAGTTTTCAAAATTATCTTTTGGAGCAAGGTTTTTTAATACTAAGAACTCAAAAATCAGTTTTAAAAGGGAAAGAGGGTAATGAAGAGTATTTCTTTCATGTGCGATCTAAATATTAAAGAAATTGCCATTGGAAAGTTTGATGGAGTGCATTTAGCCCACCAAGAGTTATTGAGAAGATTGGGGGAAAAATCAGGCGTAGTAGTGATTTATCAAGATGATAAGCAACATCTAACAGACTTGAGACTTCAAAAAACCTTATTGCAAAAAAAGATCTTTTTCTTCCGCTTAAGGGATATTAGAGAGTGGAGTGGAGAAAGGTTTGTGAAGTTTTTAACAACCTCCTTTCCTCGACTAGAAAAAATAGTTGTAGGTTATGATTTTTGTTTTGGAAAGGGGAGGGAATATGGGGCTTTAAAATTAAGAGAATTATTTAAAGGACAGGTAGAAATTATAGATGAGTTTAAAATAAATCATCAATCAGTCCATACCCAAAACATTAAAGATTTTTTATGGCAAGGAGAAATTAAAAAAGCAAATCTGCTTTTAGGAAGAATGTATCAAATAAAAGGTAAAAAGATACAAGGACAGGGGATTGGTAAAAAGCTTTTATATCCTACTATTAATCTTGAGAATCTTAATTATTTTTTGCCAAAAAATGGTGTTTATATTACTCTATTTGGCGTACATAAGGCTTTGAGTTTGACTTTTATAGGCACAAGAAGCACAGATCTGCAATTTAGTATAGAGGTGCATTTATTGCAGGAGATAGGAGAGACTCTAAAGGGTGTAATTTTTGATTTATTTTTTGTTGATTTTTTGAGAGATAATAAGAATTTTAAGGATTTAGAGCAATTAAAAAGGCAAATTACACAGGATATAAAACTAGCGAAAAACTATAAAAAATCTTTACTTTTATAGTTTTTTTAAGCAAGACAAAGGCAAAATACAAAGAAAATTTTCTATGACTTTAAAGGAATAAAAAAATGAGCGGGATTAAAGAAAAGGATACCTTGATGCTACAAAGAATGGCAAATACTTTAAGATTCTTATGTGCTGATATGGTACAAGAGGCAAACAGTGGTCATCCAGGTGTTGCTATGGGGTTGGCAGATGTAGCAAGTGTTTTAGGAATGCATTTAAATACTAACCCAAAAAATCCAGGTTGGATTAATCGAGATCGTTTGATTTTTAGTGGGGGTCATGCTTCAGCATTGGTCTATGCACTCTTACATCTTTGGGGCTTTGATCTTACGCTAGAGGATTTAAAGGCTTTTAGAAGAAAAGATTCTAAAACTCCAGGTCATCCAGAATATGGTCATACACAAGGTGTAGAAATTACTACAGGACCATTGGGGCAGGGTATAGCAAATGCAGTAGGTTTTGCTATGGGAGCAAAATATGCACAAAAACAATTTGGCAAAGCCATTTCTCATCAGATCTATTGTTTTTGTGGTGATGGGGATTTACAAGAAGGAATTTCTTATGAAGCCTGTGCCTTGGCAGGACACCACTGCTTAGATAATTTAATTTTAATTTATGATAGCAATAAGATTACAATTGAAGGCGATACGAATATTGCAATGAGTGAGGACATTACACAAAGATTTCTAGCACAAGGGTGGCAAGTTTTAGAGTGTGATGGACATAATTATGCGGATATTGATGAAAAAATTACTCTTGCAAAGCAAGCTTCAAAGCCTGTGATTCTTATTGCTCATACAAAAATAGGAAAAAGTGCAATTGGACTGGAAGGAAGTCATAAGACACATGGCGCTCCTTTAGGAGAGGAAGTTATTAAAAAAAGTAAAGAGGCTTTAGGTTTTGATCCAAATGTAAAGTTTTTTATTCCTGATGATGTCTTGCTTCGATTTAGAAATACTTGCGAGAGGGGCGAATTATTAAATAAGATTTGGGAAGATGATAATAGAGAGGTTACCCAAGAGATTGCAAAATGGAGGGAAAATAATTTTTCAAAGATAGAGTATCCAAGTTTTGAGATGGGAGAGAGTATAGCCACTCGTGTAAGTAATGGAAAAATTTTAGAATCTATTTCAAAACAAATACCCGGGTTTTTAGGTGGAAGTGCAGATCTTGCACCATCAAATAATACTTCTTTAAATTCTCAAGATTTCCCAAATGGAAAAAATCTTCATTTTGGGATTAGAGAGCATTCTATGGGTGCAATCATAAATGGTCTTGCAAATTATGGTTTATTCCTTCCTTTTTGTGCAACATTTTTTGTCTTTAGTGACTATTTAAGCCCTAGTATTCGCATAGCAAGTATTATGAATGCAAAAGTTTTTTATATTTTTACTCATGATAGCATAGGTGTTGGAGAAGATGGTGCAACACATCAGCCAATTGAACAATTAAGTCATTTTAGATCTATGCCAAATTTAAAGGTTTTCCGTCCTGCTGATGCAAATGAAAATGTGGCTTGTTGGAAGATTGCATTGCAAACAAGTGGTCCTTGTATGTTTGTGCTTTCGCGTCAGAATTTAGAAGTTTGTACTCCAAAAGAAAACAACAAGCTAGTAAATGGAGGATATATATTAAAAGAAAGTGAGAATCCAAAGATTACATTGGTTGCAAGTGGCAGTGAGGTAAATTTAGCTCTAAAAAGTGCTCAAAAGTTAGAGCAAGATGGTATAGCTACACAGGTTGTTAGTGTGCCTTGTTTTGATTTATTTATCACACAAAGCAAGGAAGAACTTCAGAGAATTTTTGGTGATACAAGGATACTAGCAATTGAGGCTTCAAGAAGTTTTGAATGGTATAAAATTGCAGATGATGCCATAATGATGGATGGGTTTGGAAAGTCTGCAAAAGGAGAGGAGCTTTTTAAACATTTTGGATTTAATATAGAAAATGTTGTCCAAAAAGCAAAAGCGTTATTGAATGAATAATAAGCTCTATGTTTTCTCTTCAAAGCGTTCTATTGGAGAATTTTATCTCCAATACAATCAGAGTTTTGCTCCAAGAGCAATATCAATATCAGAGTTTTTTGACTTTTGTGTGGGGGTTAGAGGCAAAAAGAAAATCCCTGCCTATATTAAAAAGGTCTTTTTACTGCAAACATTATATCAATATAAAAATACACATAAACTACTCACTTTTGATCAAAGTTTTTTGGCTTATTTAGAGGGAGTAGAATTTTTAGAAAACTTTTTTTCAGAAATTGACTTAAATAATAAAGATATTACAGAAATTCCATATCAAGATATTTATGGAGATTATGAAGATCATTTAAAAATTTTGCAAGATATTTATAAAACTTATCAAGAAAAATTGAATCATTTTGGATTTTATGATATTTATTGTAATCAAGATTATGAAATTTATGATGAGGTTTTAAATCCATTTGAAAGTATTGAAATCTTTTTAGATGGTATTTTGAGTAAGAGTGAGCAAAAAATTTTATTGCAACTTGCGCAAAAAGCTACAATTAATTTGCACTTAAATTGCGATATGTATAACAAAAGGTTTTTGAATTTTTTGGGATTAGAACTTCAGGAAGACTATTTTTATAAAATTAATTTAACTTCTAAAATTATAGAAGAATCAAAAAAGAAAACTCTGAGTCACCAAGTTCAAAGCTATGCTTTTCAATCTCGTTTAGACCAAGTATCTTTTGTAATTTTCAAGGTAAATGAGTGGCTAGAAAAAGGTATAGAGAATGTTGCTTTAATTACACCTAATGAGGATTTTGTAAGGTATCTTGATTCTTTGGATAGCTATAGAAATTTTAACTATGCAATGGGATTGGATATCAAAAAAACATCCTATTATCAAGAAATAGTAGGACTGCAAGAAGAAAAACTAGAGGATTTTGAAATTCTTAAAAAAAGAATAAATGAGATTTTAGAAAAATCAAAAGACTTTACACAAGAAATTAGTCTTTTTAATCAAAAGTTTTTTGCAGGCTTTGAAAAAATACAAGAAGTGATTGAGCAATTTAGTATACAAGACCTATTGGCTTTTTATCTTAGAGAGTTAGAGGGAGTGAAAATTAGTGATACTAAAGGTGGAAAGATACCTGTTTATGGTGTCCTTGAAACTAGGGGAATAAGCTTTGATGAAATTGTTATTGTAGATTTTAATGAGGAAAATATTTTTAATTTTAAGGATAATGATTTATTTTTAAATACAAAAATCAGGAAATCTGTAGGAATGCCAACTTTATTTGATAAACAGAATTTGCGTAAGCATTATTATTATCAACTTATCCAACAAACAAAAAGGGTGCATATTACTTATAAAAGCGAGGATAGATCTACACATTTTTTAAAGAATCTTGGAGCAAAAGCACAGGATTTTTCTCACACAATTTTTAGTTTCAATCAAATGAGGGAATATGTGGAAGATGAGTTTGTGACCCAAATTCCACAAGATTTTATTTTTTCAGCCTCAAGTCTTAAAAGTTTTTTTTCTTGCAAGCGCCAATTTTTCTTTAAATATTTAAAAAAGTTAAAAGCAGATGATGAAAGCGATTCTATAAAAACAGGAAAGTTATTTCATCAACTCTTAAAACAATCTTATGATAACTTTGTAGATGATTTTGATATTTTAAAGGTAAGAGAGTTTTTTTACAAAAAATTAAATGAGAGTATTTATCAAACCAAAATGGAAAAATTTGCTGCAGAAATTGAAGGTAAAAAAATGTTTGGTTTTTGGGAAAATGAGATTGTTTGCTTTTCTGATTCAAAGAGGAAATTTATAAAAGCAGAATATGACTTTAATACTGAAATTTTTGGAAAAAAGATTAGAGGATGTATAGATCGAATTGATTCTTATGGAAATCAGGAAATAATTATTGACTATAAAATTTCAAATAATGTAAAACAATACAAGAGTGATGAAAAATTATGTGATTTTCAACTACCAATTTATAAACTTGCTCTTTGTAATGAAGATAGAGAAGTCTCAGATTGCTATCTTTATGATATAAGAAATGGAAAACTCATTCAAGAAGAACAGATGCAAGAAAAAATTGAAATTTTAAAATATAAAATGGCTAGTCTTGATGGGACAATTCTTTTTGATAAATGTGAAGATTTAAAAGATTGTATGCATTGTGAGTTTAAGATTCTTTGTAATCGTTAATCTTTAAGAGAATCTATTTTTTCTTTTGGTATCAACACAAGGTTTGTATTTGTATTTCTTTTTGTTTTTTTTATCTCTGATATGAGACTAGGGATTGAAGCAGAAAGGGTGGAGTCTATATAGATTGTTTTAAAGGTGTTGGAATTGATTTGAGAAAAAAATTCTGCATTTGTTTTTGCAATAATTACACTGTTGTATTTTGCTTCTGACATAATTTGTATTTTTAGATAAGTTTCAAGTTTATGATTGGTTGTAAAAACAAGAAAAACTTTCTCATAAGTTTGTTTATATCTTAAATAATGCGCATAAGCTTTTTTATCATTTGGACTTAGTTTGTTCTTATCTAGTTTTTGGAGATAAAGCCATAAAAAAGTCATTGTGCAATAGGACCCAATAATATTTTGTTTAAAGAATGTATTATGTATGGGTATGGAATTCATTGCAAGTTTCCAGATACTATCATCAAGATCTGTTGCATAGATATTTAAGATTCTTGTGGTTTGATTTACAATAGCATTGTAGTAATTTTGAAATTTTTGCTCAAAATCTTTTTTATAGAGTTGCTTAAAATCTTCAATACTTTTTTCTAAATTCTTAAGGCAGGGGGTTAATATTTTTAGCTCCTCATCGGATTTACTTACCCTTTGTTTTAAAATTTTTAATCTACTTTCAAGATTCTTTGTATCTTTTTTCCCTTCAATTTTTATATAAATCCCCTTAATTTCAGCCACACTATTTTTTACTCTTGTATTTAGCTCCATAATCCGCTCTTTTAACCCTTGTTGGGCTTTCATTGCAGCACAATAATGTAGTTGTGTTTCTAAGAAATAATCTATAAAGATTTTTGATGCATTAATATTGGTATTTTTAACAAAGTAATTATAGGAATAATTGAGCTTATTAAGAGCTAAGAGCTGATCAGAAAAAGCATCTGTAGTGATATTTTTATCAGTAAATACAAGATAATCAATTGCTTTATTTAAAAATCTTTTTGTTTCTAAATAATTTAGTAAAGCTCTATTTTCTGTGGGTTTTTTATCCATATTAAAATTGATGGTGCTTAGTTCTTGTAAAAAGTATTTTTCAACACTTTTTTCTACACTAAGACTTAAGGGGATTTTTTTGATAGAAAAATAATTTGTTTCTTTAAAAATTTTTTGAATGAGCAATTCTCGCATTTCTTGCTCTTTATACAAAAGCTCTTCATCAGTATCTGATTTCCAAAAATCAGATTCTTTAATAAAAGAATCAGGAGGGAAACTCTGATATACAGAAGCCTTTGCATTGACAATATAGCCATTGCTATTGCATCTAAATTCAATCAACATACCAGCAGTGGGAAGATATCTTGTATCATGCCAACTCTCTTTTCTTAATTCAAAAATCTTTTTTGAGTGATTTGATACGACACCTACACCAGTAGCAAGAGAATATCTCAAAATTTTGCCGTGCAACTAAACCTCCCTAGGTTTTGCCTGTTTCCCAAAATACTACTCATTTTTTTTGATTTTAATTTTGTATAATTCACTTCTAGGAATTTTAACAAAAAAATTTAAGGAAACTAAGATAAAAAGGTTATACAAGTTTATTATAATCGGCGTCTTATTGATTTTTTTATCCAGTGTTACTTTTTTGATGAAAAGTGATATTGTAGGTAAGTTTGGTCAGGGAATAGGCTCCTTAAATTTTCAATTATTTGGATATTTAGCTCCAATATATCCTCTTTTTTTACTGGGATTTTTAATTTTTTTATATAAGAATCCTTTGGCACTGCAAATACCAAGCAATATCAGAAGAATTGTTGGCTGTATTATTTTGTTTGTTTGTAGCTTGTTTTTACAGTGTTTGTGGTTTCAAAAGGGTGAGATTATTATCCCATTGGTTATATTTTTAAGGGAGAGTATCGGGTTATTTGGTATTTTTATTTTACTAACTTCTTTGATTCTTATTTCTTGGATGATGATTTCTTTAGATCATTTAAAAAAAACCTTTGAAAGATTTTTTTTCTTTTTAAATGTGGGGTTGGGCGAGTTTGGTAAAAAAATTATCTTTTTTTATCAAAAAATAAAAATATGGGTTAAAGAGACAAAAGAAAAAATAAAGACTAGAAAAAATCAACAAGAAATTTTATTTATTCCAGAAGAGAAAGAGGAGATACAAAGAGATAATAATGCTTCTCAAAGAGTTAAGGAATCTGAGATAAGGGTTTTTTATGATGTAAAATTAAAAAAACAAGAGCAAAATTTAGAAGTTGGCCTTATAGATACAAAAGACACACAGGAAACAAAAGATTATAGTCAAGCAGTAATTGAACGCAATAAGATAGAATTTGCGCAGCTAAGACTAGAAAACACTCCAAAGAATGATAAAAGTAACATTCAATTTTTGCAAAAACAAAAAAATCAAATATTGGTAGAAAATCAAGAATTGCAAAAAGATGAAGCTTTAGAAGATAATGTTGTTAGCAAGACTGAAGAAAAAGAAATAAAGGAAGAGGAAAAAGAAAATAATTTAGCAACCCCTTTTGTTAAAGAGGAAGTGTCTCAGGATATTAAAACACAGATATTTAAAGAGTTAGAAATTAGGAGTTCTAGCAGAAAAACACCTATTATAAAAGAATTAAGTGAGAATACAATTCTTTTAGATTCTTTAGAGAAAGGGGAGATACAAAAGCCTAGAGACTATATTTTGCCAAGTATTGAGTTATTGCAAAAAAATCCAAAACAAAATAAAGATTTTGATGAAAGCGAGTTGGATGAAAAAATCCAAAACTTACTTTCAAAGCTTAGAATGTTTAAAATTGATGGAGATATCGTAAGGACTTATACAGGACCTTTAGTTAGCACCTTTGAGTTTAAACCAGCAAGTCATGTTAAGGTGAGCAGAATCCTAACTTTAAGCGATGATTTAGCAATGGCATTATGTGCTCAATCCATTAGGATACAAGCACCCATACCAGGAAAAGATGTTGTAGGTATTGAGATTCCAAATTCTAGTATTCAAACAATTTATATGAGAGAAATATTAGAGAGTGAGGTATTTAAAAGCTCTGCTTCTGCTTTAACTCTTGCATTGGGCAAGGATATAGTAGGAAATCCTTTTGTAACTGACTTAAAAAAGCTACCTCATTTGCTTATTGCAGGAACCACAGGAAGTGGTAAATCTGTAGGTATTAATGCGATGATTGTGTCATTGCTTTATAGAAACTCTCCTGAGAATTTACGCTTTATTATGGTAGATCCTAAAATGGTTGAATTTAGTATGTATGAGGACATTCCTCATCTTTTAACACCTATTATTACAGATCCTAAAAAAGCAATTGTTGCGCTAAATTCTGCAGTCAAAGAGATGGAAAGACGCTATAAGCTGATGAGTGTTTTGAAGGTAAAAACAATAGAAAACTATAACCAAAAATGCAAAGAGTTTGGGGAAGAGCCTTTTGCATTTTTAGTAATTATTATCGATGAGTTGGCAGACTTAATGATGACAGGGGGTAAGGAAGCAGAGTTTCCTATTACAAGAATTGCGCAAATGGGAAGAGCTTGTGGGATGCATTTGATTGTAGCCACACAAAGACCTAGCGCAGATGTTGTTACGGGTCTAATTAAAACCAATCTCCCCGCAAGAGTGGCCTTTAAAGTAAGTAATA
This sequence comes from Helicobacter sp. 'house sparrow 1', assembly GCF_900199585.1. NCBI lineage: Bacteria > Pseudomonadati > Campylobacterota > Epsilonproteobacteria > Campylobacterales > Helicobacteraceae > Helicobacter > Helicobacter sp. 'house sparrow 1'. The sequence continues at coordinate 27,402 of NZ_FZQY01000001.1, forward strand.
AAATTGACTCTAGAGTTGTTTTAGACGTAGAGGGTGCTCAAAGTCTTCTTGGTAGAGGTGATATGCTTTTTACACCACCTGGAATTAGTGGGGTGATTAGAATGCATGCGCCTTGGATTAGTGAGAGTGAAATAGAGAGTATTGTGGCTTTCATAAAAGAACAGCGTAGTGTTCAGTATGATGATAGTTTTGTTTTGGAAGAAAGAGAATTAATTTCTAGTGCTATTGAAGAAAGTGAGAAGAGTAATTCTCCTGATTTGCAAAAGGCCAAAGAAATCATCAGAAGCACGGGAAAAACTTCAGCAAGCTTTTTGCAAAGAAGAATGAGTATAGGCTATAATAAAGCTGCTACATTGGTGGAAGAGCTTGAAAAACAAGGCTTCTTGTCAGCACCAAATGCAAAAGGTATTAGAGAGATAATAGGCTAAGCAAAGCTTTTTTATAAAGCATTGCCTTTTCCTCATTAAGTGCTTCAAATCTTGTTACAAGTACAGGAGTTGTATTACTTGCTCTGATTAACCCCCAACCATCTTTAAAGATTACTCTTACCCCATCTATTTCAATAATTTCCAAAATTTCTAGAAAATCTTTTGGTGGGTTTTTAAGCTTTTCTTTTAATTTTTCTATGATAGTAAATTTTTGCTCTTCAGTAGTTGGGATTTTTTCTTCTGGAGTACTAAAAAGCTTTGGTAGTTTTTGGAGAGAGTTATAGATTCCTTCTGGAGTATCATTTAAAAACAGCTCTAAGGCTCTAAGTCCTGCATAGATTGCATCATCATAGCCATAGTATCTATCGTTGAAAAACATATGCCCACTCATTTCTACAGCCAAGTGCGCATTTAGTTCTTTTAATTTAACTTTTAAATTACTATGTCCAGTTTTATACATTATGCTTGAGCCAAATTGATTGATGGTATCATACATAATTTGAGAACATTTTACCTCTCCAATTACAAGAGGAGATTCTCCATTAGAAGCAATTTGCTTAGCAAATAAAATAGCAAGTTCATCACCCTTTAAAGGATAATTTTTATTTAGCAATGCAATACGATCTGCATCCCCATCAAATGCAAGTCCTATGGGAATATCTTTTTCGCTCATGATTTTTTTTAGATCATTAAGATTTTTTTCCTCACTTGGATCTGGATGGTGATTTGGAAAAGTTCCATCAGGAGTAGCAAATAAATCTATAAAATTAATATTAAGATTTTTTAGAATTTTTTGCATTGCCAAGGCACCCACACCATTGCCATAATCCAATGCTACAGGGTAGGAAAAATTTTCCAGTGCTTTAAAGTGCTTGGTTAAAAAATCAATATAAATATTTAATGCATTGAGTTGTTTTAATTTTTGATCATATGCTTGATAATTTAAATCTTTTTGTTCAATTTTCTTTTTAAGCTTTTGAATTGCATCTCCATAAAATGGCTTTTGATCAATTGTGATTTTGAAACCATTATATTGTGGAGGGTTATGGGAGCCTGTAATCATTATAGAGTTTTTACACTCAATAGATTCTATAGTGTGGAAAGTGGAAAAGTAGGCAACGGGAGTAGGAACCATACCAATGCAAAAAACTTCAACTTCACTATGTCTTAATCCATCACTAAGCCATTTTAGCAATACCTCTGAATGCACTCTTGCATCATATCCTATAATGACTTGATTTTGATCTTTTTCTTTAATGACTTGACCTAAAAAAAAACCTATCTTAAAGACAATATCCTGGGTGAGATCTTGTTCAAAGATTCCTCGAATATCATATTCTCTATAAATACTCATTTTACTCCTTTATCAATGTTTTACTTTGATTGCATAATGTCTTCCAAGAAGAATCTATACTAATATCAATACAAGATTGCAGACTCTCCAGAGCCTGTTTATTATTTTTTAGGTTAATTTCAATGTTTGCTTTCATATAAAAAGCCTTTTGTAAGTCTATAGGATCAATTTTTTCTTGAATTAACTCTTGAATAATTTTGTAAGCTTCTTGGTAGTCATTGGCCTTTGTTAAAGCTTCAATTAGTTTAAATTCTGTAAATGGGGTATAGTCTTTGGAATCATATTGCTTTTGTAGCATAAGTAGATTTTTGGCATAGATAATGCTGGAGTTATTAAGGTTTTCTTCCCAGCTAAGTAAAGTGCTATACACTTGCATCATTCTTTTATCATCTTTAAATTTTTCATACAATTTGCCATAAATCTCTTTAGCTCTGTCCTTGGCATTTAAATGTGCTAGATTGGAGAATAGGGTAAATAAAATATCATCATACTTAGATTGGGTGAGATTTTTTGTAAGACTTAAAATATCTTCTATAGCCATAATAGATTCTTTGTATTTCCCTAATGCATTCAGAGTATTGGCATCACGATATAGCCAAGCAATATAGTCTGGATTATTCTTGTCTTGCAACATTGTTTGGGCAACTTGGTGTGCTTGGGTATAAAGATTATTATTATAAAGACAATCAAAAGCCTTAAGCTTATCATCAATGCCTGTAAAATTATTTATTTGTATCAAATAGCTATTGATAGCTTCGCATTTATTATTTTTTATCTTTTTATTAATAAGTCCTAAAAGGGCTTGATGATAGATTGGACTATCTTTTGATAAATAAGGCTTCACTTCTAATGCCTCTTTGAATTTTTCTTGTTTAATTAAAATTTTTGTTTTTAACTCTGCTGCTTTTGTAGCCTCAGGGGTGTTGGGATATTTTTTGATGAGATAGTCATAGTGTCCCAGCTTTGTAGAATCATCACCACTAACATAAAAAAGCATTGCATCATCTCTTTTTTGAACTTCTTTTGCACTGGGTAGTTTTTCATACTCTTTTATAAAATCGAGGTTGCTGATATGTGCATTATCATAATCCCCTGCCTTTTCATAGAGTTCTCCTAGCATAAAGCCAAACTTTTTATGCATATTATCATCATACTTTGTGTTGTAAAAATAATATCTTGCTATATTAGCAGCGCTATCATATATTTTTTTTCTGTAAGAAATGCAATTGTATTTCTTGTCTGTTCGGGATGTGATACAAAATATTTTGGATTTGATTGTAAAATTTTTTCGATTAGGTCTCTAGCATTTTGTGGATGATTGGTTTCAATTTCAAAAAATGCCCAATTAAGAGCAATGATTGTGACACTATCAAGGTCTTTTGCTTCTTGATAGGCTTGAGAAAAATAGATTCTTGCTAATCCAAAGCTGGCTTCTTGGGCAAGATTTTTAGCAATTTCCATTTTAGCAAGAGGTGCGAATCTATTTTCGGGATACTCATCAATAATACGCTTATAAAAGTTTGAAGCTTCACTTGGAAAGTTTATCTTTGTGTAGGTATTGCCAATAATATAGAGGACTTCTGGGACATTTATGTCTGTTGGATAGCTTCTAACCCAATCAGGTGCATTTTCCAACACGCTATCAAAAAGGTTGAGCTCATAAAGTGCCTTGATTTGATAAAATAATAAATCTTTAGCAAAAAAAGTATTTGGAAATTTTCTAAAAGCAGTATCGATGGTCTTTAGTGCGACTTTGTAATATTTTTGCTCCATTAAATCTTTAACTTTTAAATAATCCGTATAGTCGGCTCCAACATTGGAAACTAAAGGTTTCTTATCTATATCAATTTCATCAACATAGTCAAATTTTACTCTATCAAAAGAGATGGGAAAATTGATACCGTTATGATGTTTTTTACTCAAAAATGGCACTTCATCTTCAAATCCCACAATTTGCCAAGTTTTACTTAAAGTTTTTGCGATACCCAAGAAAAGATTTGTGTTTTGGATATTGTCTGGTATATAAAAAAGCTGGAGTTTTTTCTTAGGATAAATTAGGAGTGCAAAAACCCCTTGCTCCATTTTATAGGATATTTTAAAAAAGTTGGTTTCAAAGGGTAAAAAACCATTTTCAGGAATCGCATCTATTTCGCATCTAATATGATTCTTATCGATATTATCTTCAATTTGTTCGCATTTAAAAGATATGTCATTTTTTAATGTAATGATGGAAAAGAGCTTATTTTGATTCTTGCCATAAGACACATCAAGATTTAGTGCTTTTAGCGAGAGAATAAGAAAAAAAAATAAAATAATTTGTCGCATTTATTGCCCTAATATAATCTCTTATTATTTTTATGTGCTTGTAGATATCTAAACAAAACCCCTGAAATCATAACACAAAACTTGAAAAAATAGTGTAGTTGTTTTTGATAGGGGAGAGGGGATGCTAAAAATAAAACTTAAAAGTATCATTTGATTTTTAGGATATCCTTAGAATCTTATGAGGGTTATAAAATACTTTCAAAGATTGCTTTTTAATTAACGGGGGATAAATAGCCTTTAAAATATGATTTGGATATAGCAAATAAGATACATACCCTGTTTGTACAAGAGTATGCATCTAGGAAATAGAAGAACTAAGGTTCAATTACCGTAGATTCTACTATTGGTGGGAGAATAGTATGGAGAGTCTGATAGAGCTCATCAACATTTGGAGTATCTATACATTCTCTAGCGCTAAAATCTAGTGCAGGACCATGGACAGGACTTTTGGGAACAAAGAGGCATAGCCCACCACCATAAGCTAAACTTCTAATTTGCACATTACCTCGATCAGTTGGCAAAAATGAAAATACTGTTTGCATTTTTCCATCTCCTAGATCTTGTGCGCAGGATTTAAATCCAAGAGTTTTGTTATCTAGTAGTGCTAAACAAGTTGTTTCATCAGATGGTTTAACAAGCTGTGCCCAACCAAATGGAAATTCCCTATAAAATGTTTTATCATGCATTTTTTGCTCTTCGGTTAAAGTGATAGATTTGATTACCCAGTTAAAGGTTCTATCTACTTTTATAGCCTTTGCTGAACCAAGATTTCTAATAGTAACAACTTTTGTAAAATCTGGTAAATCCTCAACTAAGGAATCACTAAAAATAAACTGCAGACTAAATAATATTAAAACTATCTTTTTCATCTTTTACTCCTAAAATCTTCTAAATCTTACAGGAAAATGATCAGATGCTAGATAGGATGTCAGCGTTGCAGAGGCTAGTAATGCTACAAGTTGTGGTAGTATAGATGCAGCTCCTGTGCTTGTTCGACCTATGATTCCATAATCTAAAATCCTGTTAGTTCCTCTTGAACCAGCGTGTGTAGCATCCCTAGGTGAAACAATTCTTATATTATTTTCAACTCTTTGAGGTATTCCACTTAAAAGATTGGCAGGTTCGCGATTAAAATCCCCTGCTATAAGATAAGTGATATCAGGCATATTGTTAAAATTATCATGGATTGCTGTAACAAGTGCAGAAGCATCTCCACCACCATTAGCAAGAGCATGAACAGAGAAGAATGCATCATTTCCTATGCGGATACCAAGTGCGGGTCTAGAATTTTCTGGTGCAATGGAAGTTTGTCTAATTACATAAACTTCATCTGCTCTACGATCTGAAACAATTGCCAAATTTACGCGTCTTGCACCAACATCAATATCTGCATGATAGATATAAACTTGTCTAGGTCGTGATCTTGTTCCTGCTTGCCAAATATATTCTCTTACAGGAGTTCCTCCCGGTTGAATATGCCTTTCGGTAGGAGTTGCAGTAGAGGGAACAGCACCTGCTTCTTGAAGCATTAATATGTTAAGAAAATCTGCACTATACATAAGCTGTCTTATAACTACATTCCACTTATTTTCTGAGCTTGCAGAAGCTCCTTGGAGATTCCAGGTTCCAATATTGTAATCACCAATGTCTGCAAATAATAGTTGTGATAATAAAATTGTGATAAAAATAAATTTTTTTCTCATGTTATTTCCCCTGAACAATCGGATTTCCTGGTCTTCTAAAACCAGACATAAGCGCCCATTGTTGATCTAGATTTTGACCTGTTGCACAGGAAGTAAGATAAATTGTGTAGTAAGTTGTGCTCCTTTGTAATGGTGTTTGCAAACATGTTCCATAACCTACATTTTTAATTTGTATAGAGCCATTAGCAAAACGATTAAAAATCCATCTTTGTTGAACCATATCAGGATCGCATTGTACATGGGCAGCACCTTCACTAAAAATATTATCTAGAGCAGTTAAGCATGTTTTTGTTGAAAAGTTTTGGATTACAACAAAGCCATCACGATAAGTATACAGTTGCCATTCCATTAGATTGGATAAACCAAGGGTATCAAGTGCAGTATAGCCCCATACCCAAGTGCCAGGAGAAAGTGACCAAACTGTAAGCATTCCTCCTGAAGCACTCAAGATAGAAACAATACTTGAAACAATAGGTTTTCCTAGCTTAGGATTCTTGGTAGCCCAGCTATTATCTGTAGCCTTTAGATTTGGATTTTTCATCTTACCTGCTGATAAAACTTGAGCAGATGGCATAGGAACAGGTTGAGGGTTTTCTCCAGGATTGCTAACTGGAGGCACGGGTGCCCCTTTGACACTAACAGTTTCTAAAGACTGTACAAAATCAGATAAATCAACCCCGCCTTCTTCTGCAGCACTTGCGACTTTAAACATAAAAATAAATAAACACATACTGAGTAGTATTGATTTAAACATTCTTTTCTCCTTTATTTTGATGATTACTTCCTTTTATTCTCTCTTTAAAGTTTTAGTTCAAGAAGTAAGTAAGATTAATATTTTAAAAGATAGAATACAATATTTTTTTACCTCCCATTTTTTAGTTAAGGTCATAATGATAGCATTTTAAATTATTATTCATGAATAAATCTGATTAATAATTAAAATGAAATTTAGATTTTAAATCAGACTTTATTTTTAGAACAAACTAGTTTGGGTATCCAAAAATAATCTTAGAATGGTAGTTTGCATCCTTATTAAAATAAGGTTACATTTTTACTAATTTTTTTTATATTTCCTTAATTTTTAGCATAAAAATCACAAAAATATAGATTATAATGACGGCTCACATTTTTAAAACTTTTCAAGGTTATTATAATAGAGGGGGATTTTTCAGCAAAATCTTTCACCCCCCTCCCAAAAAATGCCATATATATTTGAAGACTTTTAGAATGTTGTATTGAAAAAGACAAAAATAAGGAGATGGTTAATGGATGTAAAAAACATTCACCTAGAAGAGAGGGTTTCAACTGCTTCTAATAAAACTTTAAAAAATTCTTTTTTTAAACCTATTGTTGCTAGTTCTCTAGCTTTATTGCTTGGAAGTTCTTTGTATGCAAGTGGTAGTCTTGACACAAATTGTGGGGGAGATAACACTTGTGCTCCTATTGCAGGTAATATTACTTTGGAGTGGGGAAAAGTTGATAATGGCAGTGATTTTTCTGTTAGTGGTACAGAAAATGATAAAACTATTACTTTTAATGAGTCTAGTAGCAAAGCAAACACTATAAATTTTAGAGATTCTGCCTTTACTGGTGGTAGTATCTTTACTGGAGAAGCAGAAGGTGGTCATTTAATGACTGTTATTTTCAATGATAGAACCAATAAGATTTTTAATCTTGAAGCTCAAAATGATTTTAAGGGAAATTTAAAGTTAATTGGGGGACACAATCAAAGTGAGTTTAATGGAACATTTTCCAAAAACTTTACTGGAGATATTGATATAGCTAGCTACAATGGTTATACTGCTGCCAAAACAACACTTACTTTTAAGGGCAATTCTGAAAATGTATTGACAGGAAATATAACTGTTGATTCTGGAGTTACTACACTTAATTTTGAAAATAATGGAAAGATAGTAGGAAAGCTTCTAGCTAAGACAACTAAATTTAATGCATTAGCTGGGGGTTCTATTAATGTCAATTTTAAAAAGAATGGGGTTATTGATCTTGCAAATAGCAGTGCTCTTACAGGCGAGAGTGCAACCAATAATTATGTAATTGAGACAGAATATCATAATAATGGAGGAAGTAATACTATTACATTCTCTGGAGAAAACTCTATTAATGCAATTAATGGTGGTATCCTAGCAAGAAAAAGTGGACATAATACTATTATTTTTTCTGGAAAAAATTCTACCAACAGTATTACAGGAGAGATTCTTGCTAGTTCTTATGGGCGTGATATAGGACATAACACCGTTAATTTTTTAAGTACTGCAAAAAGCAATAGTATCTCTGGAACAATCAAAGCAGCTGGAGGGCAGAATCATATCACCTTTGGAAAGACACAGGATCAAGTTACAGTTGGAGGAGTTGCTGCCACCAATGAAGTTTATAATGTAATTGCAGAGCGAGATGCTTACTTTAATAGTGGAAAAAATTTTATAACCTTTGAAAACAATACAACTAATACTGTTACCAATACTATTAAAGGCACGGTTACCGCAACATATGGATTTAATACTATTATCTTTAGAGGAATTGGAAAAAATAGTATTGAAAAGGATGTTATTGCACAAACATCCGCTTATGGTGGAAGAGGGGAGAATAATATAACCTTTGAAGGTGGAATAGAGAATGTTATTAAGGGAAAAATTAGGACAGATAATGGATCTAACAATATAATATTTAAAAATAGTGCAAGTAATAGTATAGGAGTAGTTTCAGCAGGAGTTGGAACAAATAGTATTATTTTTAATGATGCTGGGACAAATAGTGTAGGTTTGATTGAAGTAGGAGGTGATTCTACTGCAGAAAACCAAATTACTTTTAATGGCGGAACAAATACTATCAATGGAAACATCCAAGCAACTGGAGGATATAAATCAGATAGTGGCCCAAAATCAAAGAATGTGAATACTATTACTTTTAATGGTGGGACAAATATAATCAATGGACAAGTTCTTGCAGTGCGATATCTAGGCAAATATGGTAATACTTTGAATATACAAAATGCCAGTTTAACTATAAATAGTAAGTCAGAAGGAACAACAATTGGTAATAATGATGATAAAGTAACTCTCACAGGTTCAATTGTTGCAAATGCAAAAGGCTTTAGTGTGATTAATTTTGAAGGAGAGAGATCTTCTTTAAATCTACAACAACAAAGTCAAAGTGGAGCTGGAGCACAGGCTAGAACACAGACAGTTGGAGAAATTATTAATAATAGTGATGAGAGCACCACGACATTGAATTTCAATGCTAAACAAGCGGATGTCTATGGAAATATTATTAATAAAAAAGGAGCTACTTATCTCAATTTCAATGCTTCTAACGCTACTTTAGATGGAGAAGTTCAGGCACAGGCTGGAACACTTAATCTTTCTTTTAGTAACGATGCTTCTTTTAAAGCAACAAAAATTACAACAGAAAGTGGCGTAACTACAAATCTTGATATCTATAATAACCAAGCTACATTAAGTGGAGATTTAGATTTCAAAGGAACACTTAAGCTTAGTTTCTTTGATAACTCTGCTTTAAACCTTACAGGAGGCACTGCTACTAAAACAATTAGTAATCTTACCACTGTTGGTGATGGAGTGATTAATCTATCAGGCCAAACAAGATGGCAAGAAGATTTAGTTTCAAAAGATAGTTTCCAAACTTTAGAAATTAGTAGTCTAAGTGCTAATAGACCTCTAAGTTTTATTGTTCATGTAAATCCAAATGCAACTGGAGATCAAACTACTAAATCAGATAGAATCATCATTGAAGGAAATAGCGCAAATAGTAGTAAAACTCATTACCTAGGAGTGATGGGAAATCCAGATGAGTTGATTGGAAAAGATCTTTATACTCAAGGAGGTGATAATAACATAGCCCTAGCTACTGTTTCAAATTCCTCAGGAATTACTCTAGAAGCTACAGATTCTATTAATGGCTTTAGTTTAGTTACTTATGACTTTACAAAGGAAACTACTAATAAGGATACTCAAAGTGGATCAGGCTATACCACTTATTTCCTAGGATCTGCTAAATCTAATGGTGCATCTTTAGCAAATCAATTAGCTAGTGCTTCAGCATTGAGTGCAAATTATGATTTATATCTAGCAAATCTAAATTCTTTAAATAAAAGAATGGGAGAATTAAGAAATAATGCTAATTCTCAAGGTGTTTGGATAAGAGTATTTAATGGTATGCAAACTTCTAAATTTGCACTTGAAACAAAGAGTATTTATACTACAATCCAAGCTGGTTATGATTATGCATTTGGCTTTAATGGAGCTAATAATTATGTAGGTTTTGCATTAAGCTATGCAAACTCTATGTCTGATACTAAAAGCATTGATGATAGAGCAAATAATGGTTTAAGTATGACAAGAGGGATTAAAAGAATTAATTCTAATGCAATGGAATTTGCTATCTATAATGCCTATGTTCAAGATGGAGCTAGTAAAGAGAGTGGATGGAAGAATGGACTTTATAGCGATAGCATCTTAAAGTTTAGCTACATCACTTCTAAATTAGATCTTTTAGGACAAATAGATACCTATAGCACTAATAACTTTGCAGTTACTTTCTCTCAAGAATTAGGTTATAGATTCTTATTTGGAAGTTCTAAAGAAATCTTTATTGATCCTCAAGTAGAAGTGGCATTAGGTTATTTAAATCAATCTGATTTAAAACAAAAACTAGGTCAAGCAACTTTAGAGGGTATTCAAGATTCTATCTTTACTCTAAGAACTAGAGTAGGATCTAGCTTTGGATATGACTTTAAAAACTTTACTCAAGATAAGGGCTTTAATTCTAAGATTTATCTAGGAACTTATTTTGTCAATGATTATATTTCTGGTGGAGATGTATCTTTAACAGATAAATATAATGCAAAAGTATCACTTTCTCCATTATCAACTACTTCTAGATTTGTTTTAAATGTAGGAACTAATTTCTCCATTAAAGACAATCATCGAATCTATTTTGATTTTGAAAGAAGTTTTGGAGGAAAGATTATTACAGATTATCAAGTAAATCTTGGATATAGATATAGCTTTGGTGCTTCAAAATATACTCCATATAATGGGGTTTCTACAACAGAAATTAAGCAAGTAGAATCTATTAAAGAAATGGCACCAACCAAAGGATTTTATCTACAAGTATTTGAAAAAGATAAGCTCTCTAAAAAAGAAGAAAATACTCTAAAGAAAATAAAAGATCTTAGAGTTCAAAATAAAGGAAATTCTAAAGTTTATCTAGTAGGTCCATTTAACAGTGAGCAGGATGCATCAAAACAAAAAGATCAAATGCAAGGCATATTAAAAGAATTAAATTCAAATGCTAATGTGATTGTAGTGGAATAAGACTAGATCTAAAAAATAGTAAACCCTAACTCTAAAAATAAGAGTTGGGGTTATTTATCAGATAGAAAAACTAAAAGATGCAATGCATCAATGTTCTTTAAAATAAAGAGAATCTTTCTTTCTCTTGCCACCACTTAATTTTTCTTTTCAAAGATTTTTTTATAAAACAAATTCTTAACAACTTAACATGACAAACAATGCGACAATATGCTTTGAAAGTTTTAGTATATTCATAATAGACTCCTATTAAGTGGTGGTAGGAGAGGGAAAAATAATTATAAATAATAAGCCATTGGTTAAAAAGAGTTTAAGAGTTGATAATATGGCGCGTATTTTTTATTGTTAAGAGAGTGTCTTGATCTAAAAAATAATACTTTTTTGCATATTAATAATCATAGATTGATTTAGATCAATTAGAGACTAATCTTTTTTTGATAAAAATATAAAAAATGAATATCTAAAGGAAAGAAAATGGAACTAGAAAAACAAATCACACAAGAAAATATTGCTAGGTTAATGGATATATTTTATACAAAGATAAGAAAAAATGAACATCTTGCAGATATTTTTAACTCTAAGATAGGTTATGAAGATGAGCAATGGGAGCATCATAAAGAAAAAATTGGTAGATTTTGGAGACAGATGCTTTTGGGAGAAAATGTCTTTGAAGGACAACCACTAAAGAAGCATTTAGATCTGCCTCCTTTTCCTAGAGAATTTTTTGGAGTTTGGTTAGAATTGTTTGAGGAGTCCTTAAAAATGATATATGAAGAAGAGGTTGCACAAGAATTCCTTATAAGAGCACAGATGATTGCACAAAGATTCCAAGTTGCGATTTATGATATGCAAATCCACTCATAATTTTTTTATATACCTATCTTTGAAAGCTTTGATAGGTATATTTTAACCTTCATTAATTATTTATAACTGATTAGATTCTTTTAAGAAATAAAACTTTCTCCTAATGGTAAAAAATGCTACAATAACCTGCAAACAATAAAATTTGAGGAGAGAAGAGTGGAAGAGTTACAGGCTATTGTTGAGAATCAAATTTTAGAGATTAAAAGTAGGGGAGAGGTTTTTCATCGAGAGATTGATAGGGGGTTTGTTGATCTTTTTTTGAAAAATTTAAAGTTGCCAAGTACAATGGCAGAAAGTATTATCAATCTTTTGTCAATTAAGAAGCGCACAAGTATTATTTGGTTGAGCTTATCTGAATGTACAGGGTGTACAGAGAGTTTTTTAAGAAACGAAATTCCAGGTTTTGATTCTTTGATTTTTGAGGTTATAAGTTTAGATTATCATGAAGTTTTGAATGCAAGCGCTGGTTTTAATGCAAGACAGGGCATACAAGATGCTCTAAAGGGCGAGTATATTTTGATTGTTGAGGGAAGTGTGTGTGTCCAAGAGGATTATTTTGCTACTTTTGGAGCAGAAGGGATGAGTGGAAGAGCAGAGCTAAAGCACTTAGCAGATCACGCACTTATGGTATTTGCAGTTGGTACATGTTCAAGTTTTGGAGGGGTTCAAGCTGCAGCTCCAAATCCTACAAAAACCGAAGGGATAAGGGATTTTATCGGCCGTGAACTAGTTAATATACCAGGATGCCCTCCAAGTGATATCAATATCGTTTTAAATTTACTGTATGCGATTATCTTTAGAAAAGCCCCTCAATTAGATGAACTTATGAGACCAGTATGGGCGTATGGAAAGACAGTTCATGATAGCTGTGAGCGTAAAGCAAAGTTTGAATCTGGGGATTTCGTGCAGAGTTTTGATGATGAGAAAATGCAAGAAGGGTATTGTCTTTATAAAGTTGGTTGCAAGGGACCTTATGCATACAATAACTGCCCCAAAGTAAAATTTAACTCAAAGACAAGTTGGCCAATTCAGGCAGGACATGGTTGTATTGCTTGTAGTGAGCCTAATTTTTGGGATGATTTTGGTGTTTATGAAGAGCCTATGAAAAAACAATATACTTATTTTGCTCGACAAAAAACTTTAAGAGAACCGATTGAAACTACCCAAAATATCCAAGATTTGTATGCATTTGATAAAGATAATGTTGTAGGAGTTTTTCTTGATACACAAAAAAGTGAGATTATTTATCAAGGTAAAAATATTTTACAAACAAGTATTGATACAAATCCAAAAAATCTTTTACAGAACTTGGCTAAGAAAAGTAAGCTTACAGGTAGATTAGTAGAGAATTATCAAAATTATTTCAAGTCAATTTATGATAGAAATATGCAATTTAGTGATGAGATTACCCTCTCTGATAATCTTGTAGATGTGCTTGGACTTACGCATTTTTTGGTGAGTGCAGATGATGAGAAAGAGCCAGCAATGCGACTTGTAAAAGAAGCTTTAAGTTTTACATTTCCTCAAATTAGCGATATGGATTTTTCTGTAAAAATTCAAGATGAAAAGATTGTGATTGATGCTTCCAAGGGTATGAGATTACCACTTTGTTACATTCTTGGTGGGCTTGATTATGATGGAATTGCTTATGGTATGTTGGCAACTCTTTGTAAAAGTATTCGTGAGGGGATTGGAAAATTTTTCGTTGATACCAAGATTGAACAAGTTGTATTGGGTGGAAATCTAACACAAAATGCCCTCGTGCAAGAATGGCTGATAAAATCTTAGATGAAGCCCATTATTGTTGCAGGGAATGGTCCGTCTTTAGCAAAGATAGATTATGCAAGGTTACCTAGAGACTTTGATGTCTTTAGGTGTAATCAATTTTATTTTGAGGACAAGTATTTTTTAGGTAAAAAGATTAAGGGTGCATTTTTTAATCCTGGTTTGTTTTTTGAACAGTATTTCACCCTAAAAAACTTAGTGCTATCAGGGGAATATGAAATTGAGAAATTTTATTGTAGCTTGATGCTTTGGCCTACTGAGGGAAGAATACTTAGTGATGATTTTCAATTTTTTTACCCTGATGTGACATTAGTCTATAAATTATTCAAAGAATTTCAAGAACTTCATACTTTTTTAAAATTCAATGATTTGTATTATCACAAGCGCATTACTAGCGGGGTTTTAATGGTCTTGGTTGCTGCGATAATTGGTTATAGGGATATTTTTATCACTGGAATTGATTTTTATGAATCTCAAAACTATGTTTTTATTAATAATCAGCCCAATATCTGTAGCTTAGTTCCCTCGTTTTCTTCTGGGGATGTAAAAACACAAAACCATACAAAAGATATTGATTTGCAAACCTTGGATTTTGCAAGAAAGTATTTTAATTTAAAGCTTTATTCTATTTCTCCAGAAAGTCCTCTTGATCATTTGCTAGAAAAGAAATATTTCAATATAGAATTTGAATTGCTAGAAAAAGAGGAGGGATACACCAAGGATATAATGATTCCAGAGAAGAAAAAACCTGTGCATATTTTTGCAAATAAAGTAGAGGCATTAAGCTATAAATTAGAAAAAATAGATAATAGATTGGCAAATGTTGAGGAGAGAATTTATATTAATTTTTATATAATCTTATACAGAGACTTTAAAAACTTTCTTAAGCTGTTATTAAAAAAAATAAAACTTTAAAGGTAGTCATAGTGCAACAATCCATTATTGTTGCAGGGAATGGTCCGTCTTTAGCAAAGATAGATTATGCAAGGTTACCTAGAGGCTTTGATGTCTTTAGGTGTAATCAATTTTATTTTGAGGACAAGTATTTTTTAGGTAAAAAGATTAAGGGTGCATTTTTTAATCCTCAAGTTCTTAAGGAACAATATTTCACTCTAAAGTGCCTAAGAGATAGAAAAGAATATGAAGTAGAGGATGTTTATTGTAATATTTTTTCTTCTCATTTAGAGAGGGATTTACTCAAAATCTTTCTTTAGACTATTTTCCAGAAGTCAAAAGCACTTACACTTTATTAAGACAAAATAAAGATTTTAGAGAGCTTTTTGCCTTCTATAATGCATATTATAATCAGCATTTTACTTCAGCTATTGTAATGTTGATTGTTGCTATAGTACAGGGTTATAAAGAGATTTATTTGACAGGAATTGATTTTTATGATGGGGGTGGGGTAGATTATGCCTTTAGTGTAAAAAATAAAAAGAATCTACTTGAAGCATTGCCAACCTTTCGTAAAAAGGATTTTAAAGATAGGGTACATAGCAAAGAATTGGATCTTAAGGCAATAGAAATAGCAAAGAAGATTGAAAAAATTAAAATTTATTGTTTAAATCCTAATAGCTTATTGAGTAAGATTGTTCCATTAGCGCCAATAAGGGAGGAATGTTTTATAAAAATAGAAGATAAACCAGAAGATTCCATAAGAGATTTTGTGCAATTACCAAATCAGTCAAAAGAGATATTAGAAACTAACAAGTTATTTAAAAAATTTAAAATATTTCTAAAACAAGAGGGGTTTTTTGATGTTGCAAGTAAAAACTTATTTTTTAGAATTCTTAGAGATTTTGTATTTTTTATAAAGATACTTATGGGATTTGTATTTTTTCTTTTTAGAAGATAATTAATATAAATCTTAAGAATCTTTATATTAAAAAATCTTCCTCTTCATCAATATCTAAAGAATATTTTTCTGGCATTATGTAAGGAATAGGATTGTCATTAAAGCTTGTGGAGGGGTTAAGGGAACAAGTAAGATTGATATAAATTGCTCCATTGATGCAATAGGTTTGATCAAGATCTTGGCGGCGTATTGTGCTTTGTCCTTGGATTATATTACAGAGTTGATTTTTCTTGATAGTGCGTATAAAAATAGGATTAATCTTATTTTTATAGACACTTACCAATCCCTTGCAATTAAATTTAATAAATTTATCATATGCCATTTTAATATGCATTGCATTTCTTAAAGGAGAGGTTGGTTGCAATAAGATCAAAACATCAAAATTCTTTCCTATTGAAGAAAACTTACTTAAGGATTCTAAAACACAATCAATGCTTTTACTTTTATCTTGAGCGCTTTCTTTGCTTCTTAAAAATGGGACACTTGCACCATAACTCTTAGCAATATCTGCATACTCTTGGCTATCAGTACATACAAAAACTTCATCACAAACACCACTTTGTAGGGCACTTTCTATGGTATGTGCCATCAAGGGTTTGCCTTTGAAGGGTTTTATATTTTTGTCTTTTACGCCCTTGCTACCACTGCGAGCAGGAATTAATGCCAAAACTTTCATAAGATATCAATAAACTTTTTTTGGAGTTTTATTTTCCAAAAATCTTTATCTCTTAAAATTTTAATAAACTTATTTGCACTATCTCCTTTTCCAAAATTAAAACTTTGTTTACTATTTTCTAATTTTAAAACCTTATTAATAGCATCAAGGATTTCTTTTTTGTTTTCTTGGACACTGATAATATTTTCTTGTTCTTTAAATCTTCCATCTTGTCTTGAGCCAATATTAATACAAGGGACTCCATATATAGGAGCCTCTCTGATTCCTGATGAACTATTTCCAATAATAAATTTTGCATTTTTAAGTAAAGTTAAAAAAGCTTCAAATTTCACAGATTTAAAGAGTGCAAAATTAGAATGATGATTGAGTTTTTCAAAAGATTTGATGATAATTTGTGAGCCAAGGTCATTATTTGGGTAAATAACAATAAAATTTAACTTTGAAGCCAAGATAGCTTTTATTACTTGTTTAATATTGCTTTTTAATTGTTTGATTTCTGTGGTAACAGGATGATAAATTAAGATTGCATAGTCTTTGCCAAAGGGTTTAATTTGATAATAATAGTTTTGGACTTTTTTGAAACTGGGTAATTTTGAACTTAACATCAGGTCAATATCTGGAGAGCCGATGATGAAGATTCCATTTTCTTTTTCTCCAAGTTGAATTAGGCGTGTTTTTGCTTGTGAATTTGCAACAAAATGAATATGAGAAAGCTTAGAGATGCTATGACGAATTGATTCATCTATAGTGCCACTAATCTCTCCTCCTTCTATATGAGCTACCAAAATATTATTAAAAGCTCCCACAATAGCACCAGCAAGTGCTTCCAATCTATCTCCATGCACAACGATTAAATCGGGTTTAAAATCTTTGACAAAAGAAGAAAATTGCTTGATAGTATCAGATAGAGCCAGATCCATTTTTTCTTGATGTTGATGTGTTTTTGCTAGAAATACTTCATTAAAACCATCTTTGTAAATCTCAATAAAAGTTTTTCCATAAAGATCCAAAAGATGCATTCCGCAGACAAAAATTTTATACTTAAATTTTTTGCTTTTATCTATTTCTTTCACTAGTGCTTTTATTTTTCCCCAATCTGCTCTAGTTCCACTTAGAAAAACAATTTTTTTCATTCCACCATTTCCCAAGAGATATGTAGATCTTTTTTAATATCACATTTTGCTTTCTTCCCAAGAATTTCTTCATAAAATTCTGCCTTAATCTTTCCAATACCAGGTCTTTTTACCCATAAATTATCTCTTGTAAAGATTTCTCCCTTTTTGATTGAAGTGATGCTTACACAAGTTGCAAATGCAAAATCCATAGTTACTTGTTCCTCTTTTAGGGCTTCTTTTTTACCACCTCGCATTACAAAAATTTCTTCAGCAGATTTTAAAAGATCTTTTGCTTCTTCTTCATCCATTGAGCAAATAACATCAGGACCTATCCTATTTTTATGATCTACAAAATGTCTTTCTACAATACTTGCTCCCAAGGCTATAGCGCTCTTGCAGGCATTATTATTAAGGGTATGGTCACTTAATCCAATGGGGATTGAGGGGAATTCTCTCATCATTTCTTGCATTGCTCCTAGTCTCACTAGATGCGGAGGAGTAGGGTAGAGATTAGTGGTGTGTAAAAGTGCAAAGGGCACTTTATAATCTTTTAGAATACCTACAGCTTTGGAAATAGCTTTTAAATGATTCATCCCCGTAGATAATATAATGGGTTTTTTAAAACTTGCAATTTTTTTAAGCAATGGATAATTATTCATTTCCCCAGAACCAATTTTGTATGCACTCACTCCCATTCTTTCTAGTCGTTTTGCAGCTGCTAGAGAAAAAGGAGTGGAAAGAAAAATCATTCCTTGTTGCTCTACATAGTTTTTTAGCTCCATTTCCTCCTCTTCATTTAAGGCACATTCTTCCATAATTTCATAGATGCTTTTGTTGCTATTTCCTGGAATAACCTTTTTGGCTTCTTTGCTCATTTCATCATCAATAATATGAGTTTGATGTTTTATGACTTCTATTCCAGCGCGTTTTGCACTATCTACCATTTCTTTTGCAACTGCTAGATTCCCATTGTGGTTGATGCCTAATTCTGCTATTACAAGAGGTTTATAATTAGATCCAATTTTGCGATCTTGTATTTGAATATAGCTTTGCAAAGCTTTTTTACCTCCTTTTTTACGCTATTTTACCATAGGAGGCTAGAGTTTTTTTGCAATAATGTAGATAGGATGATAGGTAATAGTATTTTTAAATTTATCCTCAAAAATTTTTAGAGATTTTTTTGTGAGTTTATGATTGGAATCAAGAGAATTTACTCCTGTAAATTTAAGGTGTCTAAAAGCTTGTAGTGGGCTTTTAAAATTGATAGGAAAAATCTCCTCTTCCAAATACAAGATTTGCCATTTCTCTTGGAGTAGGCTTTGATATTCTTTTAGGGAAAAATAGGATAGCCCAATAGAAGTGTGTTGTTTGATTTCTTTGAGATTGTCTTTACCAAAACTACCTAAAACCAGAGTAGTCCCTTTGAGACTTATTTTTTCAAGATTTAAAAAGAATTTTTCTTGATCTAGCCACTGAATACAAGCATTGGATATGATAAGATCAAAGGACTGATTAATTTTATGAATCTCATTTGCATCTAAAAGTAAAAAGGAAGCCTCAGAAGGCAGGTAATTCCCATAGTCTTCAAGATCACTACAGATAAGAGAGTCAAATTCTAAGACATTGATTATCTTTTTTGTAAAACTTCCTACACCACAACCAATTTCAAGGATAGAATGAAATTTTTTTTGCAAAAGGAATGCAAGGAGTTTATTTTGCATATGATCTTGTACAATAGCATTCTCTTCATAAAAATCTCTAACTCTAAAAAACTTTTTTGCTATAGATTGCAAAAATCATCCCAGCTTTTAAAATTTAAAAAAACAAAATGGGGTGCATTTTTTTTGATGATTTGGCAAGTTTCCCAGGATCTGATTTGATTTTTTGAGGCAAAAATTTTATCATCAATGCTAACAATAGCTCTGTCCCATTTTTGAGGATAATAAGGGATCGTTGTTAGAGTATTGTAGAGATTTTCTAATTCTTTAATTAAAGACTCTAGATGATGAAAATTAAAATTTACTGCTTGTGGTAAGTCATCTCCAAAGAGGTTTGCCTTAAATTTTTCTAAATCAAAATGTTTGATTGTGTATCTAAACACTGCAGGAGAGATCCCTTTTGATGGGTGGATCCCTTCTAGCGTCCCATTAATAGCAACCCTTTTTTTAATCTCTAAGTTATTTGGCAAGAATCTATTTGCAATAGCAACACCCATAGACCAAGCAACCAGAGTAATCTTCTTGTCTTTTAAAAAAGAGAGATCAAGGCTATTGTCCTGATAATCAGAAACAAAAACAATGGTTTTTTGACCTTTTGTAAGATGGCTAAAAAACTCTTTTGGATTCCCAAATCCAGAAAAAAAGACAATAGCTTCTTGATAGTCTAAAGAATTTAATATTTCTACTTTCATTGCCTCATAAACACTCTAACAAATTTGTAATATTTTGTTGTGTTAGATTAGCAGTTAGAGAAATACGAATTCTAGATTGATTTTCAGGGACACTTGGAAATCTGATTGCAGGAGCAAAGAATCCCTTATCAAATAGCTTTTGTGAGAGTTCTAGAGTTTTTTTGTTATCATAGGTCATCAGGCATATGATATGAACATCCCCAATAAAATCAATGTTTTTGTCTCTAAGTCCTTGTTTTAAAAACTTTGCAAGTTTTAGTAGCTTTTTTTGCTGTGGTTTAAAATGTAAAAGATTTTGAAAAACAAACAAAGAAAAAGCAATATTAGTAGGTGCCATAGCGGTAGAATAAATTAGTGTTCTTGCTTTATTAATAAAATATTTTCTAAAAACATCATCACAAATTACACACCCACCAGATGAACCTATTGCTTTACCAAAACCAAGAATTAAAAAATCAACCATTTCTATCAGGTTGGCATTTTTACATACCCCTAAGAGATTCTTGCCATAGGTTCCAATACTATGAGCCTCATCAATATAAAGCAATACATTTGGATATTGCTTTTTAAATTCTACTAATTGTTTGATATCACAGACATCTCCATCCATACTAAAAATACCCTCGCTTAAAATAACTATATGGTCATATTCACGATGGTATTTCTCTAAAAGCACCCCAAGATCTTGCATATTATTATGAGCGAAGCGTTTAAACCTAGCGTGCGAGATTCTAAGACCATCAAAGACGCTTGCGTGCATAGAGGAATCTGTCAAAAAAAGAGTATTTGAGATTCTTGCAAGACAATCAATAGCTCCCATATTAGCGTGATAACCACTATTAAAAAGAAGAGCCTTTTTTGGAGCATAAAGATGCTGCAGAAAGTATTCAAATCTCTCAAAAATTTCAAAGCTTCCTGTTAGTATCCTAGATGAGGAGCTAGATGGAGGGATTCTGTGTAAATCCAGCTGATCAAAAAACTTTTTGGTAAAGTGCTTACTTTGCGCAATTCCTAAATAATCATTTGATGAAAAATTTACTAGTCTTTTATCCCCAACATAAATAAAATTTTTATCGTGTCTCATAGGGAGAATATCACGATAGCTAAAAGTTTTCTCGAGTTCATCGAGTATGAGTTTTACCTTTTCTTGCATTTTTAACCTTTATTTTTTAGAATTATACTTTGTTAGTGATTAGAAAAAATAAATATTTTTCAAAAATAGGGCACTTTGGTGGTATGAGTATGGGGAAGATAATGCAAGATAATATGACACAACAGGATTTGTTACATATTTGGCATCCTTGTACACAAATGAAAGATCATGAGAAGATTCCTTTAATACCTATTAAGAGAGGTAGGGGAGTTTATTTGTATGATTTTAATGATAAAGGCTATATTGATGGAATTAGTAGCTGGTGGGTTAATTTATTTGGGCATTGCAATCCCTATATCAGTCAAAAGTTAAAAGAACAAATTGATACTTTAGAACATGTGCTACTAGCAGGATTTACTCATAGTCCAATTATTGAGCTTTCTTCTAGAATCTGTAGTTTATTACCCAAAGAATTAACTAAATGCTTTTATGCAGATAATGGATCTTCGGCAGTTGAAGTTGCCTTAAAGATGAGTTTTCACAAAAATTTATTAAATGGTAAGAAAAAAGATAAATTTATTGCCCTAGAAAATGCTTACCACGGCGAAACCCTGGGAGCTTTGAGTGTAGGGAATGTTAAGCTTTATAAAGATACTTATAAAGATTTATTATTAGAATGTTTTCATACACCTGTTCCAAATACACAAGACTATGAACTAGAGCTAAAAAAGTTTAAAGAACTAATTCAAAAACATCATCAAGAAATTTGTGCTTTTATTCTTGAACCTATTGTGCAATGTGCAGGTAATATGCATATTTATAGTGAGGATTTTATAAAAGAGAGTGTGCAGTTTGCACAAGAGTATGATATTGATGTGATTTTTGATGAGATTGCAGTGGGGTTTGGAAGAGCTGGGAGTATGTTTGCTTTTGAGCAATGTGGAGTGGTTCCTGATTTTCTTTGCCTATCTAAGGGGATTACAGGAGGATATTTACCACTTTCTGTTGTTGTAACAAAAGAAAAAATTTATCAACACTTTTATGCCCCTTATGAAGAGCAAAAGGCTTTTTTGCATTCTCATAGTTATACGGGCAATCCTTTAGCTTGTTCTTGTGCTAATGCAGTTTTAGATATTTTTGAAAAAAATAATGTGATAAAAGAAAATCAGAAGACTGCAACATATATCTTTTCACAACTGCAGAAATTAGAATCTTTTCATCAAATATCAAATCTAAGATATAAGGGGATGATTTTTGCATTTGAGTTAAAAAGTACAAAGTCTAATCGTGTAGGAATAGAATTTTTTCAAGAGGCCCTAAAAAGAGGAGTGATATTGCGACCATTGGGTAATACAATCTATTTTATGCCTCCATATACCATTACAAGACAAGAAATAGATTTTGTAGTAGATTGCATCATTGATATTGTGCAAAAGGTGGTTTTTTAGGTTTCTTTGGTTATAATCACGGTATTTTTTTACCTCATAGAATCTTCGAAGGAACAAGGATGAAAAGTATTAAGTTAAAACTAACACTAATATTAGTGTTAGTTATGGTGCTAGCATTTGCAATTATAGGGACACTATCTTATAAATCTACAAAAAATATAGCTTTAGCTCAAACCATCAAAGATCATACCAATACACTTAAGATGGCAGATATCCCTTTAGAGTCTGCAAATCTTAAGGTTATTGCAAGTATTCAAAGATTATTTAAACAGCTTGATAGTGTCCCTGAAGATGTTTTTTTCAATCAGAAAAGAGCTCTAGATGCAATAGGGCCTATGTTAAAGCCCTTTAGACAGGGTGGAGATTTTCTTGGTGTGTATTTTGCTCTTAATAATGGAGAGGTGATTATTAGCAATAAGGATATAGATGATAAAAATCTCTTGTATGGAATCTTTGGTAAGTCTGATAATTATGATGCAAGAACAAGAGAGTGGTATAAAAATGTTTTAAGAAAAAAGAAATTAATTGTCACTCCTGCATATATTGACAATGCTACCGGTGAGTTTTGCTTTACCTATGCTGTTCCTATTTATAGAAATGGCAAGTTATTAGGAGTATTGGGAGTAGATGATGGGATTTCTGCACTTCAGAGAAGTTTTGACAAGATGCCAGGGCATTTAGTTGCAATGGATAGAAATAAAATGCCTTTTGTATCTACACTTAAAGATGAAATATTAAAAGAAAATAAGGATTTTGCTTCACTTTATAATATGGCGATGAAGCGTGAGAATCTAAAGCCATTTGTTTTTATAGACAAAGATAAAAATAAAATGATGGCAATTTGTCAGCGTTCAAATTCTAGTGGCGATCAAGGAATGCGTGTTGTTTGTAGCATAGAGAATCTTACAAAGGTAATGGAGCCCATTGAAAGAGATGCAAGAATGCAAATCATACTCGCAGTAATGATAGCAACTATCGGAGCTCTTTTAGTATATGGAGTTGTTTATTATCTTCTAAAGCCAGTAGGGATAATACAAAGTGGTCTCAATGAGTTTTTTGATTATTTAGGACACAAAAAGCAAAATGTTGCAAAGATACAAGTTAGCACAAATGATGAATTTGGAGATATGGCAAGAACTCTAAATGCCAATATTGATGAAACAAGAAAAATGTTAGAGCAAGATTCTAAGGCTGTGTTGCAATCTGTGGAGATGGCTAAAAAGATTGAAGCAGGTGATCTTAGTGCTAGAATTATTGAAAAGCCGGCAAATCCTCAACTCATAGAGTTAAAAGAAGTTTTAAATGAGATGCTTGATATATTACAAAAGAAAGTAGGAAATAATTTAAATGAGATTTCACGAGTTTTTGATTCTTATATGAAGCTTGATTTTACAACTGAAATAAAAGATGCAAAAGGAAGCGTAGAGCTTGTTGCTAATGCTCTAGGAGATGAGATAAGAAAAATGCTACAAGCATCAGGAGAGTTTGCAAAGAGTTTAAATGTAGCTTCAAATGATTTGTTTAAAGCAATCCATAGCTTAAACTCAGCTTCAAATATGCAAGCACAGTCACTCACACAAACAACCCACTCAATTCAAGAGATTACCCAAGCAATGTTGCAAATCAATGAAAAGACAAATCAAGTTATTACGCAGTCTGAGGATATTAAGCTTGTGATTGGGATTATTAGAGATATTGCAGAACAAACTAATCTTTTAGCACTTAATGCAGCAATTGAAGCAGCCAGAGCAGGAGAACACGGAAGAGGTTTTGCTGTAGTAGCAGATGAAGTGAGAAAACTTGCAGAGAGAACACAAAAAAGCCTAGGAGAAATTGAAGCCAATACTAATATTCTCATAGAATCTATTAATGAGGTAGGAACTTCTATTTCAAATCAATCAAATAGTATTTCTCAAATTAATGATGTAATCATACAGCTACAAAATACAACACAAGATAATCTTAGCATTGCAAATGATTCATCAAAAATCAGTACGCAAGTAAATCAAATTGCAGAAGAAATACTTGCTGATATTAACAAAAAGAAGTATTAAAAGACTTTTTTAATGCTTCTTTAAAACTATTTTTTATTTCATTAAGGTTTGCTTCATTATAAAAAGGTAGGTGAATGATTTTGATATCCACCTGCTTTTTTATAAAATCATCCATCTCTTCATCTATATCCCCACTTATTATTAAAGACAGAATTTTTATATTCTTATTTTTTAAGGCATTGATACTTAAGAGTATATGATTGATAGATCCAAGATAGTGACTCCCTACAAGTATAGTTTGAAGTTTATGTTCTTGGATAAAATCAATCATACAATTTTTAGAATCAATAGGAGTATAAAGCCCCCCAGCAGTTTCTATAATAAGATTCTTGCTTGGTGGCAAAGAAATTTTAAGACCATCATAGGAAATATTTTCAACTTTCATTCCAATATGTGGAGATGCAGGAGTTTGAAGTAAAATACCTTCGGGATAAATTGATGTATTTGGTGAAAACTTCTTAATCACTTCAGAATCCTTTGGCAAACCTGCTTGAATAATTTTAAAATAATCATATTTTAAAACAGAGCAAAGCATTGCACTTGTATAAGTTTTACCAACATTGGTATGGCAACCAGCAACACAAATTTGCATTTTTATTTCCTTTTTAATTTTTAAACAAGCAATTTTATAAAAATATTTTTGTTTTTAATTTTTTAAACCTGTTGTATTTATTGGCGCATTCTATAGAAGTTAAAAAATAGATATAATTTAAGGAATTTTAAATAAAAGGAGCAGAGAGATGGGTATCAAGACTCTAGGGGTTGATATAGGGATTGCAAGCATAGGTTGGGCATTAATTGAGCAAAATGAAAAAGATATTGATATTATTGATAGTGGAGTTAGAATTTTCACCAAGGCAGAACATCCCAAGGATAAAAGCTCTCTAGCTCTACCAAGAAGGATAGCAAGAGGTGCAAGAAGAAGAAACCAACGCAGAAAAGCCAGAATCTTACAGGTAAAAAAATATCTAATAAAGGCATTAAATTTACCATCAAATCTTTTCTTTGCAAAAGAAGATTCCTTGCCTCCTATTTTTGAAACTTCTAAAGACTTTATATCTCCGTGGCAATTACGACTAGAGGCCTTAAAAAGAAAGCTAAAAAATGAAGAATTAGCTAGAGTGATTTTGCATATCACAAAGCGCAGGGGATATGATGATATTACCTATGGACTAGAAGATTCAGATAGTGGTAAAATCTTAAAAGCAATTAATGAAAACAGAAAAGAACTATTAGAGGGAAAATATGAAACCATTGGTTCAATGATGTGTGAGAAGTATTTTCAAAAAAAGCGCAAGGATTCTTCAAAGTTTGAATTTTGCAATGTAAGAAATAGAGGTGAGGAAAATTATAATCGTTGTATAGGAAGAAGCGATCTTAAAGAAGAGTTGGAAATCATTCTTGAAAGACAAAAAAAATTTGGCAATGAAATGATTACTCAAGAATTTGAAAGAGAATTATTAGGAGATAGGGATGCTAAAAGTAAGCAGAAGTTAGAAGGGCTTATTTTTTACCAGCGTCCTTTAAAGAGTTTTGAAGACAAGGTGGGGAAATGTCAGTTTTTTGCGACAAAAGAGAGAGCTTGTAAAAATTCTCCTAGTGCAGAAAGATTTGTTGCTCTAACAAAAATTTTAAATACATTGCTTTATATTAGTAAAGAAACGGGGATTGTATGGGATAAACCAGCAATGATTGCTCAAATTTTAGAGAAAGCAAAATCCAAAAAAAGAGGGATAAATTATCAAGAGCTTAGAGAAATGTTAGAGCTTCCACAAGAATTTCAATTTAGGGATTTAGTATATGAGAGTGATAAAACAGAAAGCAAAACCTTCATAGCTTTAGAAAATACCCTAAAGCTTTTAGCAGCAAATCCAGATATTTGCCTCAAAACTCAAGATGAGATTGCACAGATTTTAGGAAAAAATAAGGATTGGGAAAAAATTGCTAGGGATTTGGCTAGTTTGGGATTAACAAAAGAACAGATACAAAACATAAAGACTGCCAAACTTAGTTTTAGTAAGCATTTAAATCTAAGCTTAGAAGCATTAGGGCATTTGATTCCATTGATGGAAAAAGGAATAAGATATGATGAAGCACTAAAGATTTTAGAGGATCAAAAAATTATCATTCCACGCAAGGCTTTGGAGCAAGATTTTCTTCCTCCTTTAAAAGAGATTGCAAAACAAGATAGTTATTTTGATATTACAAATCCTGTGGTAAATCGTGCTTTGAGTGAGTTTAGAAAGGTTTTTAATGCCATTGTAAAAAAACACGGGAGCTTTCATTATCTAAATATTGAGCTTGCTAGAGAAGTGGGATTGAGTAAAAAACAAAGAGGTGATTTAGAAAAGAGCCAAAAGGACAATGAGGCGATAAATTTACAAGCAATCCAAGAAATGAAAAAACATAATCTCACCAAAAATGACATTTTGAAATTTAAACTTTGGATTTTACAAAATGAGCAATGTATCTATTCTGGAAAAAAAATTACAATACAACATCTGCTTGATGAAAAAATGTTAGATATTGATCACTATTTTCCATTAAGTCGTAGTTTGGATGATTCTCAGATGAATAAAGTATTGTGTTTTAGAGATGAAAATCAAAATAAGCTAAATAAAACCCCTTTTGAGTTTTTTGGATCTGATGAAAAAAGATGGAATGAGTTTGTGGCTCGTGTATTTAGCACTAAATATGATAAAAAGAAGAAAATGAGAATTATTAGTAAATCTTTTAAAGAGAGAAAGAGCGGAGAAAAAATAGATTTTCTTACAAGGAATCTGGTAGATACAGGATACATCAATCGAGTTGTTAGCCTTTATGTAAAAAATTATTTTAAGTTTTTGCCATTAGATTCTAAGAGAGATCGCATTAGGGTTGTTTCAGGCTCTTTAACCTCTGCAATGAGAAGTTATTGGGGTTTGGTGAGTAAAAATAGAGATCATCATCTGCACCATGCACAAGATGCTATCATTATTGCTTGTATTAATGATTCTGTAATACAAAAATACTCTAAATTTTTGCAAGATAGAGAGCTTGCTTATAAAGAAACTGATTATAAAATCCAAAAACTTAATAAAGATGGGGATTATATGACAAAGCTTAAGTTGCGTTATCCCATACCAGACTTCAAAATAAAAATAGAAGAAAGTATCAAAAAAATTATAGTATCACATAATGTTTCTCAAAAAATTAGTGGAGCATTGCACAAGGAAACAATTAGAAAAAGAAGTGAATACTATAAAAGATTTGGTGGAGAGATAGGATTACAAAAAGCCATAAAATATGGCAAAGTAAGGGAGGTTAATGGAGGAATTGTAGATAATGGGGAGATGGTAAGAGTAGATATTTTTAGAAGTAAGGATAGGGGATTGTTTTATGTAGTGCCAGTTTATACTTTTGATTTTGCCAAAAAAATACTGCCAAATAGAGCAATTGTTTCAGGAAAAAATAAAGATGGAGTAATAAAAGATTGGATAGAGATGAATGAGAATTATGATTTTTGCTTTTCACTTTTTAAGAATGATTGTGTATTGATTCAAGCAAAAGGTATGCAAGAGCCAATTTTGGCAATTTATAAAAGTACAGATACTAGAAATGCATCTCTTTCTTTTGAACATTTAAGCAAATATGAGCTTAAAAATGAAAGCGAAGAGATATTTTTTAAAAAAGAAAATAAAAAACTTTTTTCAAAAACAGAATGTGGTATCCAAAAACTACAAGTCTTTAAAAAAGTAAAAATTTCTCCACTTGGAGAAATAAAAGAATTGGGAGAAATGAAGAGAGTGGGGATTATTAACAAAAATGTTTGAAGAATCCTACCGCACTCTTTTTCTTAGCACCCCTGCTAAGCTCTCTTGTAAGAATAATTCCTTGCAGATTCTACAAGAGGGTAAGGTTGTTGTAATTCCATTGAAAGATATTTCAGTAATTGTGATAGATACTCCCCAAATTGCTTTAAGTTCTAGTTTGCTAAGTATTTTTGCAGATTATAAGATTTTAGTTTTTGTAAGCGATGCTTCACATATTCCAAATGGGATTTTTATGCCATTTCTTCCGCATTATAGAGGTGCAAAAGTATTGCAAGATCAAATTAAAATAAAACAGCAATTAAAATCAATCTTGTGGCAAAAAATTATTCAACAAAAAATCTATAATCAAGCACAGCTTCTTATTTTAGAGAATAAAATTGCAGTGGCACAAAAGATTTTGTTGTTACAAAAAGGAGTAAAGCTAAATGATAGCACAAACAACGAATCTAAAGCTTCTATGATCTACTTTCCTGCATTATTTGGTAGGGGTTTTAGTAGAGGGGATTTTTGTGCTATTAATTCTGCGTTAAATTATGGTTATGCAATTATTAGAGGAATCCTTGCTAGAAATATTGTAGCATCAGGTTTGCTACCATCATTAGGGTTAAATCATCATAATCAATTTAATCCCTATAATCTTGCAGATGATTTGATAGAGCCTTTTAGAGTCTTTGTGGATTCTAAAGTAGCAAGAATGAAATTTTCTAATATATTGAGTTTAGAAAATAGGGTAGAGTTGGTAAATATCATTAATGCAAAAGTTTTACTAAATAAAAAATTTTATCCGATGTATAGAGTAATTACGCGTGTAGTATGGAGTTTGGCAAAGTCCATACAGGAAAAAGAAAATTATTTAGAATTGCCTATTTTTAGCAAGGATAGCAATGGAAGAGAAATTTATGAGAGTTTTGGTGATGTTTGATATACCTACAAAAACAAAAGAAGAGAGAAAAGCAGGAACTAAATTTCGTCAAAGACTACTTAAGGAAGGCTTTTTTATGTTGCAATTTTCGGTATATCTGAGGATTTGCAAAGGGATTAAAAGTGCAAATACCTATATGCAAAAACTAGAGAGCTTTGTACCAAAAAAAGGTCATATTAGAGCAATTATTATTACAGAAAAGCAATTTGACAATATGAAGATACTTTTGGGAGAAAGAAGTCTCACAGAAAAGGCTCAAGAGCCAATCCAGCTAACACTTTTTTAGTCTCTAGTTTTTTGGGATGCTAAGCAGTTACCCTGCGGAGAACTAGAAAACTCCTTATTTTAGCCACTTCATAAATCCTATTTTGGTAAATCTCATAGTCCCTAAGAACCTTTACATCTTTGTTTTAGCCAAGGGTATTTTACCATAGAAAGATTTATGAAGTGGCTAAAATTGTCTATTTAAATATTTAATCTTCCCTGCTATTTTACCATAGAAAGATTTATGAAGTGGCTAAAATATACTATCATTTAAAAATATAGAATACCCAATTTTACCATAGAAAGATTTATGAAGTGGCTAAAATTCTTCTGCATCTACGGATAAATCATTTGAATTTTACCATAGAAAGATTTATGAAGTGGCTAAAATGTTCTAGGTCTTAGCAAACTTTGTATGCAAATTTTACCATAGAAAGATTTATGAAGTGGCTAAAATATAAATAGTAGATTTGTCTTGTTGTTCATTATTTTACCATAGAAAGATTTATGAAGTGGCTAAAATCAAATTACTAAACAAGTATTTTAAATCGCAATTTTACCATAGAAAGATTTATGAAGTGGCTAAAATCCCAGTTGTATTGCTTTTGCAAAACAACAAATTTTACCATAGAAAGATTTATGAAGTGGCTAAAATCAAATATCCATCTACATCAAAATTTATATTATTTTACCATAGAAAGATTTATGAAGTGGCTAAAATCCCACTTAAAACTAAAGTCTTTAATCCATAATTTTACCATAGAAAGATTTATGAAGTGGCTAAAATCTACTTTTTCTAATCCCTCTTTAATCTCTTATTTTACCATAGAAAGATTTATGAAGTGGCTAAAATTAGGGCATTCTTTATTGTTTGAAGTTCTTTATTTTACCATAGAAAGATTTATGAAGTGGCTAAAATCTAATTCTTCAACATCAAATAAGTGCCAGTATTTTACCATAGAAAGATTTATGAAGTGGCTAAAATTCATTGTTCCTCCTTGTATTATAAGCCTAAATTTTACCATAGAAAGATTTATGAAGTGGCTAAAATAAAAAAGTGATGAACCGAAACCCATACGGGATTTTACCATAGAAAGATTTATGAAGTGGCTAAAATTTTTGGTGTAGTTGCTTCTATTATGTATGAATTTTACCATAGAAAGATTTATGAAGTGGCTAAAATAAGTCTAGTAGATACACTCTTAAAGAATTAATTTTACCATAGAAAGATTTATGAAGTGGCTAAAATATTTCCTCTTGGCTTGGAGTATTAGATTTTATTTTACCATAGAAAGATTTATGAAGTGGCTAAAATTTGATGAAGTTAGATTTGTTAGAAGCCCTGATTTTACCATAGAAAGATTTATGAAGTGGCTAAAATTTGCAATGTTATTAAACACAGATTCTATTGATTTTACCATAGAAAGATTTATGAAGTGGCTAAAACATACTCTCCACAACCATAGTATCGTATAATATTTTACCATAGAAAGATTTATGAAGTGGCTAAAACAAGCTGATGCTATCTGATGTCTTTATGTTCTATTATGAAAAGGCTTCTGAAGCCATCGTAAGTAATGGTATAAAAAGTTGGGTAATTTATCTTTAAAAGTAAAATTGAAATTTATTTGATGAGCTAATTTTTTAATCTCGTGTTTTTCTAAAAGTTCTCCATAGATATTGTTTTTATAAAAATAGTTTCTATTCATCATATAGGTATTCCACATTTCAGAATAGAGATGTAAAAAAGGTTGGGATCTATCAAACTTATGAGTTTTTATAAAATCTTTTGCCCTTCCCCAAGAGATTTGGCAAGTTTTTCTATAATCCCAATTGTATCTTTCTAAGTTTGATTGTTTGACTTGTTTGGCTAAAAAAGAAGGACCAATAATAGCCCAGGGAACCCGCTTTCTATGATTGATGATATTTTCAGCTTCTAAAATAAGCTGTTTTCCAAAGCTAGAATTTTTGGGAAATTTTACTAAAGAGTTTGTAACTCTTGGCATGGTCTGATCAAGATCTATTTCTTGAGAAAAAATATATTCTTCTTGACTAAAATCATAAAAATTTAGACAAACCATATCAAGATCCACCCATACACTTTTTCCCAATTCAGAATCTAGCATCCTGTATCGGAAATAATCACTAAAAGTGGCGATACCAGCTCCTCTGTCATCTAGAAAAAAGTTTTCAAAAGGAACTAGCTTATTTCCATCTTCTATGGAAAAATTATCAAATAAATTACAAAGATCAATTAAAATTTTGTCTTTAAGATTGTATGTATAAAGAGTGAATTTATAGCCATGATCTAAAAAGGATTTAATAGATAAAAGCTCCATTAAACCAATACCACGATATCCTTCTCTTGTATGCCAAAAACTTCCGATTTCTTGTCTTTTCATTCATTCTCTAAATTACAGAACAGCCAAATAAGCTTGTAACAAATACTTGTAAAACTTAATAATGTATGTCCCTCTTTGGTTCTTATTATATTGAAAAAGATTTGAAATAGCAAGAATAAAAAGAATTAGTAAGACTTACTTAAAGCAATGGAAATAGTGTTAATTATTTAAGTAAATCCCACCCTTAGTTTTATATATTATATTTTGATAATATACGGCAAAATAAAGGGAGTTTGCTATATTTGATTTTTTAATATAGTTTAGATTCTTGAGAGAAGAGGTAAAAATTGAGAGTATTTATTATTGTTTTTGTATTTGCATTGCATAGTTTATTGGGTGATATTGCGGGCTATTATTTGCTACCAAAAAATGAAGATGGTGTTGAAAGTGTTGTAAGAATCTTTAAGGAGAAGAATAAATATTATGCCTATGGTTTTGCTTCTAAAAATAATGTTGATTTGGGACTTGATACAAAAAATCCAAATGAAGAAAAAAGAAAACAGGAAATTAGAGGCAGTATATTTTTATGGGATCTGATAGAAAAATCAGATGAAAAGTATGGAGATGGCAGAATTTACAACTATGTTAATGGTAAAACTTATTATGTAAAAGCCGAAGTTAAGGGCGAAATGTTGATTGTTAAAGCTTCTGTAGATAAAAAGGGATTGTTTGGAAAGACATTTAATTGGAAGAAACTAACTCCACAAGAAATAGAGCCATTTTTACAAAAAGATATAGATTTAGAAATTGTTAAGCAGAAATTGCCTCAAGAATAATAAGGAGTTATTGATAAATGCAGAAGTTTGATGTTGTAGTTATAGGGTCGGGATTAGGAGGGTTGAGTTGTGGTGCAACCCTAAGCAAAAGTGGAAAAAAAATTTTAGTTTTAGAGCAACATAGTTTAATTGGTGGATGTGCTACTTGCTTTCCTAGAAAAGGTATGATGGTAGATGCCGGATTACATGAGCTTGATTTTGGCACAAGAGATAGGGATATGAAGCATCATATCTTTGATGTACTTGGACTTTGGGATAAAATTAAGTTGGTGCCATTGCCAACAGCTTGGACAATACAATCACAGAGTGAAAAATTTATCATTCCTCATGGGAATACGCAAGAAGTTTTGAAGAAGATGTTTCCTTATGAAGCAGAGGGGATTGATAAGTATTTTAAAAAAATAGATTTCCAAGCCAAGATTGCCAAAAAATTCCCCTTTGATATGAAATTTTTAGAGTTTTTTATTGCTCCAATTACAACTGTAATATTCTTGACATACAATGTTATTAGGAATAAGACAGCTGGAGAGGTTTTAGATGAGTGTATCAGAGATTCAAAACTTAAAAGAATTTTAAATATTAATCTTGTTTATTATCACTATGATCCCTATAAGTTTATTTGGAGCTATCACGCAATTCCTCAAAAGGGTTATTATACACAAGGAATGTATGTAAAGGGTGGGTCACAAGCATTGTCTAATGGTTTTGCTAGTATCATCACTGAAAATGGTGGAGAAGTTAGAGCAAAGGCAGATGTAACTAAGATACTTTTAGATGGTAATAAGGCAGTTGGTGTAAGATACTTTGATAAGAACACTAAAGAAGAAGTAGAGGTTTATGCTGATAAGATTGTTGCAAATTGTGATCCTATGATTGTATATAGTGAGCTTTTGCCTCAAGATAGGAGTTATGAAAAAGATCTTAGACTTACTAGAGATTTTGAGACAGAAACTTCACTTTTATCCATTTATATGATCTTTGAAAAAAATTTAAGTGAGATTTATCCTGATATGGATTACAGCACTTTTATTCTAGATGACAAGGAATTAAATAAAGATTTCAAAGATTCTAGTTATGCAAAATTAGATTACAAGGATATGGGTTTTGTTTTTGTAAATTATTCTAAAATCGATAGTGGTTTGAGTGATAGAGATGATAGATTTTTAGGTGTAATTACAACATTTGCAAGATATGATGATTGGAATCTAGAAAAAGAAGAATATAAGGCAAAAAAAGAGGAATTAAAGGCTTTTTTTGAAAAAAGATTAGAAGAGACTTTTCCTGGGATAATGCAATATTGCATTCATTCAGAGTTGGCTACACCAAAGACTATCCAAAGATATATTAGAACCAGAAAGGGAACCCCTTATGGATATGATCAAAACAAAGAGGGCTTTATGGGTAGAGAAAGATATGATTCAAAAAGTGTAAAAAATCTCTATTTTGCCTCTGCATTTGGTTTTCCAGGTGGAGGTTTTACTGGGGCTATTTTATCTGGCTATCGCACGGCAAAGAAGATTTTAAATCCTTGGGGACTCACAAAGAAGATAGCTTTATGCGTATTTTTTGGCTTTGCTGTAGTTGAGATTATTAAGTTTATTGCTGGGTTGTTTTTTTAATTTTTATAAGAGATTTATTTTTATTTGAAGGTTTGAGATATATGAAAATTACACGCTTGTTATGTATATTTTCTTTTTTTTGTTTCATTTGGGCAGAAACAGAAACAAAATCAGAAACAAAATCAGAAACAGAGGTAAAAACAAAGCATACCTTTTCTGATCTCTGGGGAAGAAAATACTATGCTGGGATTGGATATAAGTATTTGGCTTTTGGTGAGATGGGTGGCTTGCAGAATCTACAGGTTACTTATGGAGTTTGGGACAAGAATAAAATGGGTATTTATGCTGAGGTATTGTTTCCTTTTACACAGGTAGATTCTCCTGAAAAAGGCTCAAGAATTACTGCAGTTAATTTATTCTGGCTCTATAATATTTCTGTTACCAACATCTTTTCTATTTCACCAAAAATTGGCTATGGATTATCTGTAGTTAATTATGGATCTAAAAATCATATTGCTTGGAAGCCGAGTTTTGGCGTAGATCTTTCAATTTTTGTCATTGATAACTTGGCACTTTATCTAGATTATGATTATAGTTTCTATCATCTTAGTAACTTCTCACACTTACACTATTTTGGTGCAGGATTGCGTTATGTGTATTAGCGTTTTGCAATAAATGCACCAAAAATTATTAATAATATACCAATCATTTCATAGACATTGATTGTTTCTTTTAAAAATAGATAGCCAAGGATTGTTGCAATAATAGGTGATAGGAGTAGCGTTAGTGAGGAGGTTTGTGTGTCAAGCTTCCCCATAATGTAGCCAAAAAAACCTTGTCCAAGAATTTGTCCAAACATTACCACCAATAGCACCAATAACCAATCTTTTAAATGCATAGGAGCTTGAAAACCTTCTAGAATAGTTCCTGTGCCTAGGAGTAAAATACTAGATCCAACACAGGAAAAAACCATCAGTAGCATCGCTCCATATGTTTTTCTCATTTTATAGACAAGAGCTAAAAATATGCTATAGCAACACATACTAATAAATGCTAAAAAATCTCCAAATAGAGATGAAACACTATTAGAATCCTTTCCTCCAAGAAGCAAAAAAATACCAATAAGGGTGATTCCTGCACCTAAAACAAAGCTTATTTGTATTTCCTCTTTGAAAAATATAATTCCAATGGGTACAAGGATAAAACATACAAGAGAGCTAATAAGATTGACATGAGCTACGCTTGTGTGATGTAAAGCTGTATTGAAAAATACTAAATCTAAACCAAAAAATATTCCTGCTAATATCATCAATAAACAATCTTTAAGAGATACTTTAAGCAAGCTTTTGCGTGCAAAGAAAAGGAAAACAGGGATGGCAAGTGCAACACGATAAAAACCAAGCATAATAGGCTTGATGTCAATAATTTTTACTAATACACTTGCATAAATGATGAAACTTTCAGCAAGAATTGCAAAGAAGAAAAATTTTAGTTGATTTTGCATTAAAATCCTAACACCAGAAATAAGTTGCTAATTATAGAACATTTAATTTATTTTTTAATAAAATTACTTTTCAGATTTTTTTGAGAATCATTTTTTGATTTAAGTTATATAATCCCAATAGTCTTAAGACTAAATC
Organism: Helicobacter sp. 'house sparrow 1'; assembly: GCF_900199585.1. Classification (NCBI taxonomy): domain Bacteria; kingdom Pseudomonadati; phylum Campylobacterota; class Epsilonproteobacteria; order Campylobacterales; family Helicobacteraceae; genus Helicobacter; species Helicobacter sp. 'house sparrow 1'. Next base: position 63,238 of record NZ_FZQY01000001.1, read on the forward strand.
AAAAAAAGGATGTTGTATGGAATTTCTGGAAATGCTATTGATTTTGATAGCTATGATTTTGATGATTAGGAAGCCCCAAAAAGAAAATTTAGCCTTTGGTATTTTGATGTTTTCTTGGGCATTGATGATTTTTATGTATGTGGGACACAAGTCCTTGGGTATTCTTACCACAATGAATCTTTAGGGGGTTAAAATGCAAGAACAAAAACAAGAACAAAAACAAGAACAAAAACAAGAACAAAAACAAGAACAAAAAGCTGTAGACTTGTTTTATAACCTAATGTGCTTGGCTGGTTTTCTGATTATCCTTTTTCCTGTAGGAATTGCAAATTTTATTCTTGGGTATGTGATGGGAGATAGTCCTTGTGCATTATGCTGGGGTCAGAGAGAGGCAATGATTTTTATTGGAGTGATTGCACTTTTTATTGTTAGGTTTGGAATCAAGCCAAAGTATATTGCAGCTTTATTAATTGTAACTGCCTTTGGTCTTTATCAATCATTTGCACATTTTGGGAATCACGCAGGTAGGGATTTAGATCAAGGTTTTAGTATTATGATATTTGGGTTGCATACTTATTTTTGGGCAGAGGTTGTGTTTTGGGCAGTTATCTTGCTTTTAGGCGTGATGCTTATTTTTGCTCCAAGCTTTAAGGCCTTAGAAACTGCAAAACTAACATTTGGAAAATATAAACAAACTGCTTTTATTGTTTGTGCTTTTGTGGTTGCTTCTAATATTCTCCAAGCTTTTGTTAGCACAGGTATTCCTCCTTATTTAGGGCAAGGAGATCCAGTTCGTTTCTCTTTTAATCCCAAAAATGTTGTTTGGTCAACAGAGGGATGGAATGAAACTTGGAGTGGAATTTCTTTTTTAGGAAAGCGTGATGTAAAAGATCCTGATTATGCTTTTGCACCTACTAAAGTTATAAGCTTTAACCATAATGCCAATCAATCTCCATTTGAGAAAATTGACAGAAGTCTTAAGATTGTAGATACACAAGTTTTGCCATTTAATCAACCCTTAAATACTTTAAATAGCATTGATAATACTTTGATTGCAAGTTCAAAATTTGATGTGTATTTTTTAGATAAAGATTTTAAAGTTGAAGATAGCTTTGAGCTTGATCCTAATTTTTCAGCTACAATCAACCCTATTGTGGGAATTGTTCCATTTATGCAAGATAAATATTTATTGATGGGTTCTAATAAAACTTTATTGAGGTTTGCAAGAAATCCTAATGCAGATGCTCAATTGCAGTATGCAGATTTTATTAAAGGGGCGGATAGATTTGAAGGAAGAGGTGAAAATTTAGGCAGGAATAGATTAGATACAGTAAGATCTAAATTCCATCACACTCTTTCAGTGGCTACAGATGGAAAGTATTTCTATTTAGCTACGGTTCCAAATAATAAAGATAAAAATACTTTTGTAATCAGTCAGTTTTTGGAAAAAGATCAGGTTTTATCGGCTGAATTTACTCCTAAAGCAGATCTTAAGCCCTCAAGAAGTTTAGGAGATCTTTATATTACTTCAATGGTATCGCGTCATAACAAGCTTTATGCATTAAGTAAGCAATACAATGTGATTATTATTATTGATCCATTAGAGCAAAAAGTGGAAAAAGTAATCTCTTATCCCGAAAATATTACAAATGCAAGGGCTTTGTTGATTGAGGGAGATAAAATCAAGATTCTTAGCTATGAGGATAAAAAAAATCTACTTTATACCCTTGATTGATTCTTTTTAAAGGTACATTGACAATAAGTCAATGTACCAACTTCACCCCATTAGAAATATTTTATTAATTGTTAAAATTAGCCTTGATTTTAAAATATTGAGTAAAAAGCAAGTAGAAGTTATAATTGTTTTTTTTAAAGAATATTTAGAGAGTTATTTATTATCAAAATACATCAAAAACAGGGGAGAGAAATGGATAAAAATTTAGTAAGGATAAAGAGCTTTTGAAAGTTTTCAAGTAAGATGGTTTTTAGATGTTGTGAAGAAAATGACATCAGAGGAATATACAGGTATTAGTTCAGAGGGGGAAAGAGATGACTTTACTTATTGGTTAGAGAATAGGCTTGAAAATATGGGAAGTATTTGGGGAGGAGCTAGTTTTAAATTTGGTATCTATAGACGCAATGATAGTAGATGATATGAGGATAATGAGTGTTTTTAAGAAGATGTGCTTAGAGAGATTGCAAAAAAGAGCTTAATCTTGATAGGAAAAGATTAGATATCTCCGAAGTTTATAGAGAGATTTTAAAGGATAAAATTTATAGCTTTGAGGAAGTTTGGATGAAAGAAAGAGAGTTATGGGGCAAATATGTAGAAAGAAATTTTTGGCTTTATAGGGCTAGAGATGATGAAGAAAGGTGGAAAAATATTTACAATAATGGGTTGATAGGTATTCCTTGGAGGGAACTAGGAGATTTAAAACAATATTCAAGTAAAGAAGAAATAGAAAAAGTTTTAAATGAAAAATATCCCTCAAAAAGTAAAAATAGACAAAATGATCGGTTAGCAAATTGGCAATTTTGTAATGATATAAAAATAGGGGATGTTGTTATTGCAACGGAGGATAACAATGAAATAGTTTGTTATGGAAAGGTAATTAAGGAATACTTCTATGATGATACAATCGATGATGAGTTTGCATCATTTATCAAGATAGAATGGATAAAAAGAGGAAAATGGAAGCTGGAGGGTTGGACACCAAAAACTTTAACTAGAATGAATGACTATCAGCCTTATTTAGATAATATCTTAAGGAAAATTGGCTTTTATGATAATAAAGTAGAGTTAAAAACAGATTTTGCCTATAGGGATTGTATCCCGCATAATCAGATTCTTTATGGACCTCCTGGGACAGGGAAGACTTTTTCTGTAGCTGATAAAGCAATTGAAATCTTAGATCCTAGTAAGCTAGGAGATTCTAGAGAGATGATTAAAAAGATTTTTGATACTTATAAAAATCAGGGTCAAATTGAATTTATTACTTTTCATCAAAGCTATAGCTATGAGGATTTTATCGAGGGGATAAGACCAAAAATAAGTGATCGTGGTGAAGTGAGCTATGAAATCAAAGATGGAATCTTTAAAAAAATTTGCAAGAAAGCTTTAGAAAATTACAATAATTCTCTAAAAAATCTAGAAGAACTTCAGGAAGAAGAGGAAATAACAAAAAAGGTTGAAGATTTTTTAGATCACTTGATTGAAAATGAGATAAAAATACAAAAAACTAAAAAAGGAGAATTTTTTGTCAGTGATTATGACAAACATAGAATCTATATCTCCACAAAAGATACAAAGATAGATATAGCACCCTCTATGGATGAGTTTATCAGGATCATAAAGTCTAAAAAAGATTTTGCTAGTTCAAAGGAAATGGCAAAAGAAGTTTTTGGAGAAGATAATCAGCAACAAAAGAGAACTTATTTATTTCATTTATTTAAGCTGTTTAAAAATTTTAAGGATGAGAAAAAATATGAGATAAAAAATATTGAAAACCACCTAAAACCTTATGTCCTTATCATCGATGAAATCAATCGTGGAAATGTGAGTAAAATTTTTGGAGAGTTGATTACATTGATTGAAGAAGATAAAAGAATAGGTAATGATGAAGAATTAAGGGTAACCCTGCCTTATAGTCAAGAAGAATTTGGCATTCCTAAAAATCTTTATATTATCGGGACAATGAATACAGCAGATAGGAGTATTACAAGTTTAGACATTGCTTTAAGAAGAAGATTTGATTTTATAGAAGTAATGCCAGATAGCTCAAAACTAGAGAAGGAAGTAGTAGATGGTATTAATCTAAAAGATTTGCTTGATAGTATGAATGAGAGAATTAGATATCTCTATGATAGGGAAAAAATGATAGGTCATGCATTCTTTTTAAAAGTAGAGAATAAAGAAGATCTTAAGAGAATCTTCCAAAAAAAGATTGTTCCACTTTTACAAGAGTATTTTTATAATGACTATGAGAGAATAGATGTAATTTTAAATCATAATGGAATGATTATTGAAAAGAAGATTGGAATATCTTCTAAAATAGAGCTTGATTTACCACAAAAAGCTTATTGTGTTACTATGGATGATAAAGTTTGGGATGATGAAGAAACCTACAAAAAAATTTACCAAGAATGAGAAGCTTTACAATCATAGAGTGGGGGAGTTTTAGTAAGAAAACTCTAGAAGATAGTATCAGAGAAAACAAAGACCAAACCACAAGCCAATCTATAGATAAAATTGCAGAGCAGTGGTTTGATGAATTGATGAGGTTTGCTGAAAATAAAAACAACACTTCTTTTTTAACCTTTTGTAAAAGAGATGAGCTAAAGGTTAAAAACTATGTGGGTATTATCCAAACAAAAAGTGGAGTTTTGGAAATACTACCAAAGTGTTTTGATTTATCAGATGGGATAGAAATATTAGAAGATAAAGAAATGTCTTTAGAGGAGTCTTATCAAATTAAAAATTTTTGTGAGCAACAAAGTATAGATTCTAAGAAAAAGAAAAGAGTGATTGCAAAAGATGAGGCTATAAAATACACTAGAAAATTTTTAATTCATTGTTTAGGGACATTATTAGGTATTCCTTTAAGGAATTCTGACCTTGCTTCATTGGATATTGCAAAGGTTTCTTTACTTGAGATATTTATTCAAATGTTTATCCAAGAGTTTGAAAAAATCTATCAAAAGGGTATTTTGCATCAATATGTAGAGGTTGAAGAAAATAGAAAAGTGCTTAAAGGTAAGTTTTTATTAAATCAGCAATTACGCCTTAATCTAATCCACAAAGAGCGTTTTTATACTTTGAGTGATGAGTATATTGCTGATAATTTATTAAATGCAATCATTAAAACAACTTTAATTTTTTTAAAAAGCAAAACCTCTAATCATACTACATTTGCAAGAATCAATCAGGCGATAGAAATTCTTAGGGAGGTGTCAGTATTACAAAGCTATGAGATTGATTTTAGAAGGTGTGGCTACTCAAGGCATTATCATTATTATAAAAATATTTTGACTTGGTGTGAGATATTTTTAAAACAAAATAGCTTTATATCTCATAAGGGAAATAATGAAGTCTATACACTGCTTTTTCCAATGGAAAAACTTTTTGAATCTTTTATTGCTTCAATGCTAAAAAAACAAAATAAGGATTATCAAATAAAAGCGCAGAAAAAGGATAAGCGTCTTCTAATTAATTTTAATGGTGAAGAAAGGTTTCAATTATGCCCTGATCTTTATATGAAAAAAGAGGATAAGGTCATCATAGCAGATACAAAGTGGAAGATTTTAGATTCTAATAATAATCATTTTGGAGTTTCTCAAAATGATCTCTATCAGCTTTTTGCTTATGCAAAATATTATGATGCCAAAGAAGTATGGATCATCTATCCAAGGACTTATAAAAAAGAACAAGAAGAGTTAGAAGAAAATATTTTTAAGAGATATAAGGGAGCAAAATATAAAGATCAAAATATTGATCTAAGGATATTATTTGCTCCACTTATTTTTTAAAAGTAAAACTATTGATGTGGCCTTGTGTGTGGATTATTACTAATACCTATGTGTTCTACTTCTCCAGAACTAGAAATAAGATAGGCTTGGCCAAATCCCTTAACAAATCTTCCATCCTTAAAGATTAGTTCAATGAGACTAAAATCTGAAAAACCACGAATTGTTTTAATTCCTCCAGATCCACCCATACAAGATTCTAGACTATCAAGTGCCTTGTTAAATTCTTCGCTATCTCTTTGGATAAACCTTGCTTCTGCTCTATAGCGCAATCTTTTTCTTAAAATAATTGACTTTGCTTTGCATTCATCTTCTAAAAACATTACCTCAATTTTTTGCGGATTGTTTTTTATGTTATCAAAATGCTCTGCTACAGCACTGATGTAAATATAATACTTTCCATCAATTTGAATCAGAGGTGCATAAGAACTTAGAGGAAAATTATCTTGAGTAATGGTAGCTAAGATACAAGAGTTAAATTCTTTTTTAAAGTTCTCTATCTCCTCTTTAACCTTGTCAAACTCTAGTGTTTTAGGAACACTCTGACATAAATCAATGATTGCCTGTTTGATACTTGTGTGATCAGCTCTTTGAGCAAACTCAACTCTTAATTTTTGAGTTTTATTATAAACGAGGTCTAGACCATCAAAATCTACACCCTCTAAGATTACTTCATTGATTTCTGTGGCATTTCCAAACTTCTTGCAAAGACCTGCCATATCACTTTGATGATGTTCATTCATATGTTTTATAATGCTTGAAAAATCCATTTTTTCTCCTTAAATTTTCCCACCATCCTCCCATAAGAATCTGCCTACCACCCACCCTAAAGATGATTAAAACTGATAGCGTCCTTCAATAAAGTAGCTTCTTCCTTGACCTATGGTAAAGGCATAACCTGTAACCTCATCACTTTGATCTCTGTTATAGAAAGTATAGTAAAAAGTATCAAAAAGATTGCGAATACCAACAGTAACAGAGAAGAATTTATTTTTAAATCTTAATCCAATATCTGTAAGACTATAGGGCTTGATTTTATTTTGTGCTGTATCTCTTTGAGCACCTATAAAGGAGTTTTGGATCCATAAAGTATAGTTTTTAATAAATTCATAGTTTGCTCCAATAGTAGCCTTATAATTACTTACATATGGAACTAGTCTATCTCTAAAATGTTTCCCTTTATCTCTTAGGATTCTTGCATCAATATAACTAAAACTCTCATTAAGGCTCAAAATTCCATCAAAAAAGAATTGCTCACTTGCCAACTCAACCCCAGCTCTTTGTGTTAAATCATAATTTCCCACAGAAAAGCCATTCCCAGTATGGGCACTTCCTACACTATAGATCTCATCTTGTGTGAGTGTATAAAAGAATGTAAGTAAAAACATTGTATTGGTTGTAAAAAGCTTGGTACCTATTTCAAAAGTATCATAGTTTTCAGACTTTACATTTGTATTTATGTAATTGCTCCTTGAATTACTTCCATTCCTACTTGTAAGATTATCTGGATTTGGCGAGCGAAAACCATGCTCATATTTAAAATATAAATCTCCTATATTAAAGCTATATTTTGGTATTAACTCAAAAGCAAAATTATGTGAGGTATCAGAGATTTTTTTATAGAGTGAGTAGGGGCTAATTGGCAAAACAGCAGGACCCATACCAATTGCCATTTTATTATTTAGTGTTCTATATCCATCATACCAAGCAAATTCATATCTTCCACCCGTAGTAAGGGAGAAGTTTTTAGTAAAGTCATATTTCTCTATAGCATAGATAGCATTGCTAAGTTTGATAGCATTAACATAGGTTAAAATAGAGTGATCATAGCCAGTAATAGCACTTGGGGATGGAGATGGAGATGGGGATGGAATAGTTATATTTCCAGTCCAATCAATATTTAAATTAAGATTTCTAATCCCTTGATTATAAATACTATCAAACCCCAAAATAAAAAGACCATTTTTATGTTTAAAATCATATTTTGCTTGAATACCAGCTTTTGAATCTACAAAATAACTTCCTTTTTGATTTACCCGTGTATTTTCTAGGTGAAAATTTCCATAATTGTAATTTAAAACTTGCAAATTCTTATCATAGAAAAATTTATAATAGTGATAAAAAGTTTTTAAGTTAAGGGATTGGTTTTCAGTAATTTTATAATCATAATTAAGCGAAAGAGAGATTCTATCTTGCAAGGTGGTAATATCCCCATTTCCAGCTTTTGTTCTATCTGATTTACTAGGATTGCTAATATCACTAAATCTTAAAACAGGAGTGCTAAAATCTACTCCCTTAAAATAGTTAAAATCAAAGGAAATACTGTGGTTTGAGTTGATATCCCAAGTAAAATTTCCCCCGATATTTCCTAAATGTTTAATATCTTTATTCCTATAGCCCTCTTGAAATAGATATCTTGCAGATAGGGTGTAAAAAAGATTGTCTTTGATTTTATCTCCTAGTTTTATATCAAATTGAGGTCTTGAGCCATTGGAGTAGTTATAAGAGATGCCAGTACTTAGATTAAATTGATCGTATCGTTTTTTAGTAATAATATTAACAACACCTCCTCTTGTCCCATTGCCATACATTACAGCACCTCCACCTGGTAAAATTTCAATACTTTCCACATCATTAATGCTAATGCTATCAAGAGGTGTTACTCCATGTGATGAATCTAGCATATTAAGTCCAATTCCATTAAGAAGAACTTTGGTGCTTACATTGGCACTATTTCCCTGTCCCCTCAAATCAATATTGGTTCCCATACCAGTGTTGCTAAAACCAACGAATGGGGCATATGAAAATACCTGATTTAGAGAGGTATATCCTTTGTTTTCAATCATATCTTTATCAATGATATAGACATTACGATTGATTTCATCAAGCTTTGTTTTAAAATCGGTAGTGACAATTTGTTCAAGCTTTTTTGTTTCTTCTTGTGCAAATACAGCAAGAGTAGTTAAAAATGGTATCAGAATTTTTTTCATTATTTTGCTCCAAAATAAAATATTTATAATAATCATTATTATTTTATAGATATGGATTATAAAACATCGAAGCTTAAAAGAAAATTTTACTTTTCTTAAAAAAAGTTTCTTGTAATTTCTTAGAGGAATAAAATAAAAAGTATGAGAATCATAGATTTAAATTTCACTTTCAAAATCTAAATAGCTATTCTTTAACCTTGTATCCAGAGCATTCTAGTCAAAAAGCTAGGACAAGAAATCATAGCAATCTTTAGATTTTGTCAAGCAATCACATCACCAAAAAATACTAAAAGTGTGATATTTTATTCTTAACTTTTACTTAGGCTATATACGATAGGGACTTTAATTCTTACTTTTTGTTTAGGTGTAGGAAAATATTTTGATGCATCTCCTACAGCTCGGAGTGCGCTTTTATTTAAAATATCTCCAGCAGTACTTTTTAGGATTTTTAATCCTTCTAAACTTCCATCAATATTTAAAATAAATTCTATTGTAACTTCACCCTCTAATCCTCTAACCCTAGCTATTCTTGGATAGGGATTACTGTTTGAAATAGCAAGTCTAATCTTAGATAAAAACTCATCATTAACCCCTTGATTGTAAGCAAGAGCTTCATTATTGCTTCCTTCCTGATCTATATTAGAGCTTTTTTGTTTTTCATCAACAATTTCTTGTTTTTGAACAATAGGCTCTTCTTTTAAAATCTCTTTTGGCTGTTCCATTGGGGTTTTGTGATGCTTCTTCTTTGGCTTTGGTTTCTTTGGCTTTGGCTTTTTGGGAGGCTTTGGAGGTGCCTTAGAAAAATGTGTCTCATTACCCCCGCTATTAACACTAGCAAGCTTCATTGTAACGGTTTGATTACCATTTTCTTGTACGGTAATACTCTTGCTAAAGTTGGCAAAAAGAAATGTTAAAACTGACAAATAAATTACTGAAGCAACGATAAAACCTATTGTAGAAGGTCTTTTAATTTTTTCTCGTAGAGATTGCAAAATTTTCATGATTTTTGTCTTTTAATATATCTAGGATTTGCACGAAAATATCAAACTTTGATTCCTTATCGCTCTTGAGCTCTATGAGTGTCTTTGCCTCAACTTTAGAGAGAGAAGACTTCAAATCACTCAGAGTAATAGGCTTATCATCTAAATAAACCTGATTATTAGAATCTACAACAACAATGACCTTTTTTTCTTCCTTTGGTTGTTGTGCAGAATCAGCCTGAGGAACCTCAACTTGAATTTTACCTTGCGCAATAAAAGTGGAAATGCTTAGCACAATAGCAAGCAAAACAAGCATAATGTCTATGAAAGGAACAATATTTAGTCCTTCTCCTCTTTTGATTTTCATTGGTTTGCTACTTTGTATTTGTTGATAAGCAGATCTATCTTTCTAAGAAGCATATTATAGATCATTAAAACAGGTATAGCCACGATCAAACCAGCCCCCGTAGCCTCAAGTGCAAGCGAGAGATCAGCCATAATTTTCTTTGCATCAATATCTCCCCCAATGCTCATTCCATAAAAAGTTACAATAATTCCTCCTACGGTTCCAAGCAACCCTATATAAGGAGCATTAGAATAAATAATATAAAGAGCAGTGAGATTTTTAGTAAGTGCTTCTTCTAAAAGATCAAGGCTTTTGTAATTTTCAAATTTTATTTTTGAGAAAAAAATAACCCTCTCCACGCTAAACCATATCGCAATAAAACCCATAAAACCTAAGACAGAAAAGATAATGTAGTCAAGGTAAAGCCTTAAAAATTCCATATTTTAATACCCCTATTTTTATAACCTGAGTGATTTTAAACTAACTTTTAAGCTAATTAATGCCTCATTATATCATTAATGAGAATTACTTTCAATATTGAATTGCATTAAATTACTAGCCTCTAGTCCTGCATCATAGTTTTATATGAAATATTTTGTTAAAATTTTTTTAGAGAATGCTTTTTATTAAAGTTATAAAAATCAAGGTTTGGGAACAGAGAATGGATTTAAAGAATGAAGTAATAAGATTTAGTGTTTCGTTGCAAAAAAAATTATTAGATGAGTTGGATAACCGACTTACTAAACAAGGATATGTTTCTAGGTCAGAGCTTGTTAGGGATTTGATTAGAGAAAAGATAATAGAGAGAGAGTGGGAAGATGAGGATTCTGAACAAATAGCAGTTTTAGTGTTGATCTATGATCATCATACAAAGGAATTAAGTCAAAAAATGATAGAGATGCAACATGAAAATTATAATGTCAAGGTTTTATGTAGCACTCATATCCATTTAGATACTTGCAATTGTCTAGAAACAATCGTTTTTAAAGGAAAAAGTGGGGATATAGTGCGCACTAGTATTGAAATTGGGGGACTAAGGGGTGTAAAATTTTCTAAATTAACAAAAGCAACCAATTTTACACAAAATGTCTAGATGCGTTTAGCACTTTATGGAGGGAGTTTTGATCCTCCTCATATTGCCCATATTCAAATTATTAAAGAAGCAAGTAAGAAACTAAAAGTTGATTTGTTGATTGTGATGGTTGCATATCAAAATCCCTTTAAACAAAAAAGCACTTTTGGCAATAATTTACGCTTAGAGTGGATGAAAAAGTCTTGCCTAGGTATCAATAAAGTTTTTGTAAGTGATTTTGAAATCAAGCAAAAGATTAAATACACCATTGATACAATAAATTTTCTTGAAAAAAAATATTCTCCACAGAGTATTGACTTAATACTTGGAGAGGATAACCTTTTAACCCTACCTCAATGGAGGGATTTTAATATTTTAAAAAATAAGGTTAATTTTGTTTTTGTAAGGCGCAGTGGTTTTGATTATAATATCAGAAAAATAAATGGCTTGCAATTGGAGTTGGAAAATATTAATTTCCCCATCTCTTCTACAATGATAAAACAGGATTTTAATGCTTTATCTCAAGATGTAATACCTAAAGAGATTGCAAGTGAAGTTTTTAGTAAGCTAAAGGAGCAAAGAATGAAGCAAGAAAGATTGGATTTTATTATCCAAAAACTCAGTGATAAGAAAGCAGAAGCAATAGAGTGTATTGATGTGAGGGATAAGGATTATATTGTAGATTATGTGATTATTGCAACAGCAATGGTGGGAAGACATACTTATGCACTTTTAGATATGTTGAAAACAGAGCTAAAGCCAAGAGGAGAGAATTTCTATGCAGTAGATGAGGAAAGTGAAGATTGGATTGTTGTAGATCTTGGTGATATTATGATTCATCTTTTTACACAAAATCATAGAAATAAATTTAATTTAGAAGAATTTTTGTTAAAAGATCTCCAAAAACAAATGTAATAAGATTGTATCTCTGTGATTCATTATTGTAGATTGTATTATAGAATCTTAAAAACATATATGGTGGTAAAGGAGTTTTGATACTAAGTTATCAAAAACTTTTGCTATTAGCTATAAGAAAGCCCCTAAAATCCATTGAGTATCACAACCAAGAATTGATACTTTTGGATTTAAAGCAATATCCTTGTAAATTTGATTAATTATTTAGTAGTAAGAAAATCATAATCTCTAAAAAATATGAACTTTTAGGATTAATTTGATATAAAACTTAAATCAAAAAACATTTTGAGGTCTAGGATAAGAGAGAATAGAAAAGCTCATTGATTTATTTTAGAGGCTCTGATATAAGTAGTTTAAAAGCTTACAAAGCGATAGTTATAAACAATGAAAAATATAAAGAATCTCTCAATAAAAGGCCCAATTAATTGCATCATTTTTAGATAAGTTATATCACCTTTATTTTTGGTAACATTAGTTTATGGTTAAATAATGAGTTCTAACGATTAGGACTTAAATTTGATAATAAGCTAGAATGCTATTAAGATGCTAAGTTAGATAGTGAGAAATTATTAGAGTTTTTAGCTTATTAAAAGAAAAAATATCGTAGAATATGTGTCATTTTCTATTGGGGTGTTTCTTGGATATTAGAGAAGTTTTTACTCAAACCTTGGGCTTTTTTAATCGCCTTACAAAGAGGCAACGCATTATTATTGGAGCAGGTGTAGTTGCTTTAGTTGCCTTTTTTGTATTTTTACTTGTATTTACTACAAACGGAAAGGTGAGAAATGACCAGTATGCTGTCTTGTTTGAGGGAATGAATCCAAGTGATAATGCTCTAGTTTTACAACACTTACAACAAAATCAGATCCCCTATAAACTCTCTAATGAAGATACAATCTTAGTCCCAAGAGATAAGGTTTATGAACAGCGCATCGCTTTAGCTTCACAAGGTATTCCAAAAACTAGTAAAGTTGGGTTTGAAATTTTTGATAATAAAGATTTTGGTATTACAGATGAGGAACATAAAGTAAAGTTTTTGCGCGCTATTGAGGGTGAATTATCGCGCACGATTGAAAGTCTAGCACCGATACAAAAAGCTAATGTTTTAATTGCTATCCCAAAGAGTTCTGTATTTGTTTCTCAACAGATTCCTCCAACTGCATCGGTGATGCTAGGCATTAAGATGGGATCTAATCTTACAAGTGCTCAAATTTTTGGAATAAAAAATCTTGTAGCTGCTGCAATTCCTAATCTTACTATTGAAAATGTTAAACTTGTAAGTCAAAATGGAGAGCCTCTTGGGGAGGATGATGAATTAAGCACTTCTAAAGAAATAGCAGCAATCCAATTGAAATATAAAAATAATATTGAGAGGGTTTTAGAGGCAAAAATTATTAATATTTTATCCCCAGTGGTTGGTGGTGAAGATAAGGTTGTTGCAAGAGTAAGTGCTGATTTTGATTTTTCGCAAAAAAAGAGTTTGCAAGAAATTTATGATCCAAATAATGTGGTAAGAAGTGAGCAAAATCTTGAGGAAAAAAGAGAGGGGGGAGAAAAAAAGCAAATAGGAGGAGTTCCGGGTGCAGTGAGTAATATAGGACCTGTTCAGGGACTTGAAGATAATGATGGTAAAGAAAAATATGAGAAAACCCAAAATACCACAAACTACGAAGTTGGAAAGACGGTTAATGAGATCAAGGGAGAATTTGGTGTATTAACAAGACTGAGTGCTGCAGTTGTTGTAGATGGTAGATATAAAAAAGTGGTGGTAGATGGCGTAGAAAAGATTGAATATATTCCAATGAGTGAAGTTGAAATGGAGAAGATTGATTCTTTGGTAAAACAAGCTATTGGTTACAGTCAAAAAAGGGGAGATGATGTTACTGTAAGTAACTTTGAGTTTAATGCCAAAACACAAAATTATGTTCCTATGACAGATTTTGACAAAATTACAATGAGAATAGAGAGCTATTTAAGACCATTTTTACCGATGTTAAAATATGTGATTGTAGCTTTAATTATTTTTGTATTCTATAGAAAAATAATCGTTCCATTTACAGAAAGAATGCTAGAAGTGCAAAATCACGAAGAAGAAAAGGTGGAATCTCTATTTGAGACTGCAGATGAGGAAGATGAGGAATTTAATAAATTTGGTGAAATGCGTAAGCGTGTAGAGGAACAATTAGGAATTGGCAAGGGCTTTAATGAAGATGAAGTCAAATATGATGTTTTATTAGAAAAAATGCGTAATATCGTCGAAGAAAAACCAGAGGAAATAGCTACATTATTTAGGATGCTAATCCAAGATGAGATTAATGCAGATATCAAGCAATCTTAGGAGATTTTAAAATGGCAGGTAATCTTAATGCAAAGCAAAAAGCGCAGTATGATGAATTTTCAATGGCAGAAAAGATTGCTATATTGCTGATACAGATAGGTGAGGATTTAACGACAGAAATTTTCAGGCATCTTGATATTGAGAGTATTACAGAAATTAGTAAGCATATTATACAACTAAATGGAACAGACAAGTCCATAGGAATTGCGGTTTTGGAAGAATTTTATACAATTTTGCAAAGTAATCAATACATTAACAATGGTGGTATGGACTATGCAAGGGAATTATTAAGTAGAACATTAGGACCAGATGGAGCAAAAAAAATCCTAGACAAACTCTCAAAAACAATGCAATCTACAAAAAATTTTTCTTATTTATCCAAGGTAAGACCTCAACAACTAGCTGATTTTATCGTAAATGAACATCCCCAAACTATAGCACTTATTTTGGCACATATGGATCCGATGTCTGCTGCAGAGACATTGGGATATTTTCAAGATGATATGAAAGCAGAGATATCTATTAGAATGGCAAATTTAAGTGATGTTTCTCCAAGCACGGTAAAAAGAGTATCTGCTATTTTAGAAAACAAACTAGAATCCTTAACTACTTATAAGGTTGAAGTTGGAGGTCCTAGGGCAGTTGCTGAAATATTTAATCGTTTGGGACAAAAAGCAGCAAAAACTACAATTTCTTATATCGAACAAAGTGATAGTCAATTGGCAAGTGAAATTAAAGAAATGATGTTTACTTTTGAAGATATTACAAAGCTTGATAAAAATGCAATCAGAGAGATTTTAAAAGTTGCAGATAAAAAAGATTTAATTTTGGCTTTAAAATCTTCACCAGATACTCTAAAGGAAAGATTCTTGGAGAATATGAGTACAAGAGCAAGCGAGCAGTTTGTGGAAGAGATGCAATTTCTTGGTGCGGTAAAAGTAAGGGATGTGGAAGCTGCACAAAGAAAAATTGTAGAGATTGTGCAAAACTTGTCTGATCAAGGATTAATACAAATAGGAGATGAAGATGATGTCGTTGAATGATATAGATCAGCCAGACTTAATCCATCGATTAAATAGAGAGAATCATAATATCCAAAAGTATCAATTTAAAACAATTGATAAGAATGAAATAAACACAAATTATGATCTTCCTAATGAAACAATAGACACAATACAAAATCAAGAAAGTGCTGTTGGTGGAGCAGTGGAAAGCGTGAATAATTCTCTTGAAAAAGAGTTAATAGAAAAGCTTTTGCAAAAGACAGATGAACTTTCCTCATCCTTAGCAAAAATGCAAATCCAAGTAGAAAAACAACAACTAGACCTTGAAGATCGCCTTGCACTTACAAAAAGCGATTCTTATAAAGAAGGTTTAAGAGATGGTGAGCAAAAAATAAAAAATGAGATGCTAGAAGAGATACAAAAAGAAAAGCAGGCGCTTATTAATGCAGTAATTAACTTGGAAAAAAGTTTGAGAAAATCAGAAGAAAGAATGCAGGAATTAGAAAAAGAACTTGCTCAAATTGCTGTAGATATAGCAAAGGAAGTGATTATAAAAGAAGTAGAGGAAAATAACCAAGAAGTGGCTTTGACTCTAGCAAAGTCTCTTATTGGTAGTGTTAAAGATGCTACAAAAATTCAATTGCGCGTAAATACTTTAGACTATCCTTATTTAAGAGAAAATCTTGATCTTAAAAATATACAGCTGGAAGCTGATGATAATATTGCAAAGGGTGGTGTAGTAATCTCTTGTAGTAGCGGAAATATAGATGGCAATATTCTTTCAAGATTTAAGATTTTAAAACAAAATATTTTGGAAAAAAATTAAAAGAATGCTTCTTCAAAAACCCATACAAGAATGTACGCTTGAAGAACTACAAGAAACTTGCTTAAAGATACGCCAAAGAATTTTAGAAGTTGTGAGTAAAAATGGAGGTCATTTAAGTTCTACTTTAGGTGCAGTTGAGTTAATAGTGGCAATGCATCATGTTTTTGATTGTAGTCAAAATCCTTTTATTTTTGATGTGAGTCATCAGGCTTATGCACATAAGCTTTTAACGGGAAGATGGGATGCTTTTGATACATTAAGACAATTTGGGGGAATTAGTGGTTTTACAAAGCCAAGTGAGAGCAAGGATGATTATTTTATTGCAGGACATAGCTCTACTTCTATATCCCTTGGTGTTGGGGTTGCTAAGGCATTTCATTTAGAGAAGAAAGAGGCTCTGCCTATTGTGTTAATTGGTGATGGTAGTATGAGTGCAGGTTTGGTATATGAAGCACTAAATGAATTAGGGGATCGTAAATACCCTATGATTATTATCTTAAATGATAATGAAATGAGTATCGCAAAGCCAATAGGGGCTATTAGTAGATATCTTTCTAGCTTGATGAGTAGTAGTTTGTATCAAACAGTAAGGGAAGGAATCAAAAAAGTCTTAATCAAGATGCCAGAAGGTGCAACTTATTTAGCAAAAAGGTTTGAGGAATCTCTAAAGCTGATTACACCTGGTATTTTATTTGAGGAGATGGGAATACACTATCTTGGTCCTATTGATGGGCATAACTTGGAGTTGATTATCAATGCTTTAAGGATTGCAAGAGACATAAAGGTTCCTGTTTTAATTCATGCTCAAACAACTAAGGGCAAGGGGTATGAGTTAGCAGAAGGAAGATATGAGAAGTGGCATGGGGTTGGTGCTTTTGATATTAAAACAGGGCAGAGTCTTAAAAAAGAAACTCTATTAAGTCCTACAGAAATTTATGCCAATACCTTATTGGAGCTTGCGCAAAATGATGAAAAAATTGTAGGAGTTACTGCTGCAATGCCTACAGGAACAGGAATTTCAAAATTAATTGAGAAATTTCCATCTAGGTTTTGGGATGTAGCAATTGCAGAGCAACATGCTGTCACATCTATGTCTGCTATGGCAAAAGAAGGATTTAAACCTTTTGTAAGTATTTATTCTACCTTTTTGCAAAGAGCCTATGATCAGATTATACATGATGCAAGTATTATGTCCTTACCACTTAAATTCGCAATTGATCGTGCAGGTATTGTGGGAGAGGATGGTGAGACGCATCAAGGACTTCTAGATATCGCATATTTGCGCACCATTCCTAATATGATTCTTTTTGCCCCTTTTGATAATTCAAGCTTAAAAGAGGCAGTTAGGTTTGCAACCACCATTGATAACGCTCCTTGTGCTTTTAGATATCCTAGAGGAAGGTTTGCAATTGAAGATGGTATTTTTAAGGCAGAAGGCTTTGAGTTAGGAAGATCAAGATTATTAAAAGAGGGGAGAGAATTTTTATTGGTTGGATATGGAAATGGTGTTGGTAGAGCCTATAAGGTTTTAAGTGAGTTAGAAAAAGAGGGGGTTTTCTGCGGACTGCTTGATTTGGCATTTATAAAACCCTTAGATAAGAACTTAAAAAATATTTTTGAAAAATATAAAAAAATTTATGTATTTAGTGATAGCTATTTTTTAGGTGGTGTGGGCAGTGCTTTATTGGAGTATATGAGTAAAGAAAATTTTTTCATTCCACTGCATAGTTTTGAAATTAAGGATGAGTTTATCACACATGGTATGGTAGGTGATATTGAAGCAATGCTTGGGTTTGATAAATTTATGAGGGTAATTTTAGAAGATTATAAAGCTATGTTCTAACCCTATAAAACCTTAATTGATTTACCTCTTCTGTGATAATTTTATTATCTTTTAAGAGATCTTGTAAAAAGACAAAAGCTTTTGTATCCAGAATTTTCTGTGCCTCGGTAATCTCAATGGGTCGTTTTTGAATAAGATGGTATAAATCATTGGGGGTTGTGATTGTTATTTTTTGCAGGTCATAGTCTTTTCGCGTGGGAATTGTTGTTTTAACATGAGGAATTTCTTTTTGAAAAAGTAAAAAAATAGAATTTAGCTCTTGAGAATCTAAAGGCTTTGCCTTAGAATATGCTGGAGGCCTATCAACTGTATTTAGATCAATTCTCTTTAGTTTAACTTGTTTTAAAAAGTCTATAAGATTTTGTAGATTCTCTAAAGAGTTGTTGATATCCTTAAGGAGCAGGATTTCAGCAATAAGATCTCCATTGTATATTTTTGAAAATTCTAAAATACCCTGTTTGATATTTTCAAGATTAATTTTATGATGAGGCCTATCTATTCTTGAAAAAGTTTTAGTATCTGCACCATCAAAGGAAAACTTTACGATATCAAATAATAATAGTGCTTTTTGTACTTCTTTTTCTCCAAATCTTGAACCATTGCTAAGAATTAAAGTTTTGATGTTTTGAGGTAATATTTTTTTAATTTCAAAAATTAGATTATAAAGATGAGGATAGAGTGTAGGCTCTCCATTTGCAGTGATAGTTAAAACATCAATGTGAGAGTCCAATTTATTTTTTAAGTGTTTTAATATAGTAGTAACCTCTATTGTATCCTGCATACTCTCTTGCGCTTTTTTTGCCTCAAGTTCGCAATAAAGGCAATCAAAATTGCATTGTTTTTTGGATGGTGAGAGGTCAATACCTAGAGAGTTTCCAAACCTCCTTGAGTAAATAGGTCCAAAAATTATATTTTGTTCTAACACTCTTGTCTTTCCTTACACTTAATACATTCATATACTTCTTTGTTCCTATAAGTGCGTTTTGCGACCATATAACCACATTTTTGACATTTTATTGCATCAGTGGGAGGATATTTTGAAACAAAAGTACATTTTGGATAATTGCTACAACCAAAAAAGTTACCTCTTTTGCTTCTTTTTTCTAAAATATTTCCACCACATTCAGGGCATTTAACATCAAGAGTAATGTTATTTTGGTTTAAAGATTTTGTATTTTTACAATTGGGATAGTTACTGCAAGCTAAAAACTCTCCGTTTCTACCCATTTTTTTAATCATATTGGAACCACATTTTTCACATTTTTCAGAAGTGGAAAGATCAGCATCCTCTTTTTCTTCCTTTTTTGTATATTTGCACTTAGGATAACCGCTACAAGCAACAAATTCTCCAAACCTTCCATTGCGCTTGACTAAATCCTTACCGCAAGAAGGACAAGATTCTCCGGTTGGAATCGCAATTTTTTGAGAAGCAATATTCTTTTTTCCTGCTATTAGTTTTTCTTCAAATGGTTCATAAAAACTCCACAAGAGTTTTTGCCAATCCACCTTTTTTTCAGCAATATGATCCAAATCCTCTTCAAGCTTTGCAGTAAAATGACTATCTACAATTTCGTTAAAATGATGCTCTAGCATATCTATAACTTTAAAGGCATTCTCTGTAGCAAAAATTTGTTTTTTTTCAATCTTAATATACTCGCGATTGGAAAGTAGTGCAATGGTTGGCGCATAGGTACTTGGTCTTCCAATTCCCAAACTTTCCATAGTCTTAATAAGGCTTGCTTCATTAAATCTTGCAGGAGGCTCTGTAAAATGTTCCTTGCTTGTAATTTCTTGATGTTTTATAAAATCCCCTTCTTTGAGATTTGGTAATAACTTATCCTTATCTTCATTTCCAATAATTTTATAAAACCCATTAAAGACCAATTTACTCCCACTGGCTTTAAAAATTCCGCTAGATGACTTGATAAAAATGCTTTGGCTTTCAAATTCAGCATCCACACTTTGAGACGCCAAAAAACGGTTATAAATAAGTGTATAGAGTTTTAACTCATCATTACTTAAAAAATCTTTTGCAATATCTGGTGTAAAGTATAGATTTGTGGGTCTAATTGCTTCGTGCGCTTCTTGTGCATTCTTACTTTTATTGGCATAATTTTTTGCAATTTTAGGAACATAATCCTTTCCATAATCTCTAAGTAATATCTCTCTTGCTACTTCTTGTGCTTCTTTTGCAATATTTAAGCTATCTGTTCTCATATAAGTGATTGCACCCATGATGCCCTCATTGGTTTGAATCCCCTCATAGAGTTTCTGAGCAATGCTCATTGTTTTGGTTGGAGAAAAACCCAAAACACTTGAAGCGCTTTGTTGTAGTGTAGAAGTCATAAAAGGGGGAGGGGTGGAGGTTTTTTTATTCTTTTTTTGGATGGAATAAACCCTATACTCCTCTTTTTGTAAAATTTGCACCATCTCTTGTGTTTCTTTTTCGTCTTGAAGACTTAATTTATCTAGTTTTTTTTCCTTATATTCAACAAGGTCTGCAGTAATAGAGGATTTAAAAATGCCTTGAATATTAAAATATCTTATAGGTTTAAAGGCTCTGATTTCTTTTTCTCTATCTACTACAATTTTAAGTGTGCTACTTTGAACTCTTCCAGCACTCAACCCTCTTTGGATTTTGCTTGCAATAAGCCCACTTAATTTAAAGCCTACAATTCTATCAAGAAGTCTTCTTGCTTGCTGTGCATCCACCTTATCCATATCAATACTTCTAGGATTTTCTAAGGCATTTAAGATTGCATTTTTTGTAATTTCATGAAAAACTATTCTAGGAAACTGACTAGCTTTTTTACCCAAAGTTTGAGTAATGTGATAACCAATTGCTTCACCTTCACGATCCTCATCGGTTGCTATATAAACTTGTTCTGCATCTTTAGCAAGTGCTTTAATTTTACTCACTATGTCTTTGTGATCACTAGATACCTTATATTCTGGAATAAACTTTTGGTCCTCAATTTTAATTCCAAAAACATTTTTAGGCAAATCTCTAATATGCCCCTTGGATGCAATGACTTCATAATCAGAATTTAAAAAAGTTTTAATAGTTTTAGCCTTTGCAGGGGATTCTACAATAATTAATTTTTTCATTTTTGTGCTCTTTTGTAACATATAAATTATAGGGGTTGGATTCTATCACATTTTTATCTTTTTTTTATCTTAACAAAAAATGGAATGATAATTGCTTTATCTCCTGCATTAACTTCAAAAAAAATGCAAAGGATGCAAAATGAGTTTTAGGATAAATACGAATGTAGCAGCATTAAATGCGCATAGCATAGGAGTTCAGACTAATAGAAGCATAGCTAATTCCTTGGAAAAACTTAGTTCGGGTCTAAGAATTAACAAGGCAGCAGATGATGCTTCAGGTATGGCTATTGCTGATAGTTTGAGATCTCAAAGTGAAAGTTTAACACAGGCAATTAGAAATGCAAATGAGGCAATTGGTATTATACAAATTGCAGACAAGGCAATGGATGAGCAATTAAAGATTCTTGATACTATCAAGACAAAAGCAATCCAAGCAGCACAGGATGGACAAAGTCAAGAATCAAGAAAATCTTTACAAAGTGATATTCAAAGATTAATGGAAGAGCTTGATAATATTGCTAATACTACAAGCTTTAATGGACAACAAATGCTCTCTGGTGCTTTCACTAATAAAGAGTTTCAAATTGGTGCTTATTCTAATACTACGATTAAAGCTTCAATTGGTTCTACAAGTTCAGATAAAATTGGCCATATTAGAATGGAAACTGCATCATTTGATGGGGCAGGTATGCTTGCTTCAGCTGCTGGAAGTAATCTTACAGAAGTAGCATTTAACTTTAAAGCTGTAGATGGAGTGAATAATTTTGAGCTTGAAACTGTAAAAATTTCAACATCTGCTGGAACAGGTATTGGTGCATTGAGTGAAGTTATTAATCGATTTTCTGATAAGTTGGGTGTAAAGGCAACTTATAATGTTATGGCTACTGGTAGCAGTCCTGTCTTATCTGGAACAGTGAGGGGATTGGAGATTAATGGTGTAAAAATTGGAACAGTTAATGATATTAGAAAAAATGATGCGGATGGTAAGTTGGTAAATGCAATCAACTCTGTAAAGGACCAAACAGGAGTAGAGGCTTCTTTAGATATCACAGGAAGAATCAACTTAAAATCAAATGATGGTCGCGCAATTTCAATTCACGCAGAAGAAGATTCTGGCAAGGTATTTGGTGGTGGTAACTTTGTTGGTATCTCTGGAAATAATCATGCAATCATTGGTCGTTTAACGCTGATTAGAACTGATGCAAGAGATATTATTGTAAGTGGTGTAAATTTCTCACATGTAGGTTTCCACTCTGCTCAGGGTATTGCAGAGGCAACTGTAAATTTAAGACAGCTTAGAGGTATGTTTAGTGCAGATATCGCATCAGCTTCTGGAGCAAATGCAAATATTGCCCAAGCAGAATTAAATAGACAGGGGATTGGAGCAGGTGTTACAAGTCTTAAAGGTGCAATGGTAGTAATGGATATGGCAGATTCTGCAAGAGTTCAGCTTGATAAAATTAGAGCAGATATGGGTGCTGTTCAAATTCAATTGCTTTCAACCATTAATAATATTTCTACAACACAAGTTAATGTAAAAGCCGCTGAGTCACAAATTAGAGATGTGGATTTTGCAGCAGAATCTGCTAACTTTTCTAAAAATAACATTCTTGCACAAAGTGGTAGCTTTGCATTAGCCCAAGCAAATGCAGTACAACAAAATGTTTTAAGACTTTTACAATAATTTTTATAAGGAGTTTTATCTCCTTATATCTTAAGGATTTTTATGGATATTTATACAAAAAATTTTAATGCCCTCAAACAAAAAGATCCTCTCTTAGCTTTAGCCCTATCTCAAGTAGAACCAAATAAAAAATTTGAAGTTTATATGGATGAAAATGATTCTGCAAATTTTAATCTCATTTTAAAAGAGACAATGCAACCACTTTTTACCCATAAACCACTGGAAGAAACATTACAAAAAATTACAGATTTTGTTTCCTATAGTTATTATCCCTACTTCTATT
Organism: Helicobacter sp. 'house sparrow 1'; assembly: GCF_900199585.1. NCBI lineage: Bacteria > Pseudomonadati > Campylobacterota > Epsilonproteobacteria > Campylobacterales > Helicobacteraceae > Helicobacter > Helicobacter sp. 'house sparrow 1'. The sequence continues at coordinate 86,150 of NZ_FZQY01000001.1, forward strand.
TTTATGGTCTTGGTAATGGGGTATTTTATAGGTTGCTTTTAGGAAATAAGCAAGTTAAAAGAGTTGTAGTTATTGAACCTGAGATTGAGATTTTATTTATTGTTTTAAATTTAGTAGATTTTGAAAAAGAGATTTTAGAAGATAGAATCATCTTGCTTTACGCTCCTTATTGCAATGATGTGATGATTAATTCTTTGTTTATGATGGATAAAAAAAGTAGGCTTTATGCCAAGGTCTATGACTTACATATTTTTAACTTTTTTTATGAGAAATACAAAGATAATATCATTGAAATCAATCAACACTTTATCAAAGCAATTGAACATAATGTAATTAGCGTAGGAAATGATGCAAATGATGCAATAATTGGATTAAAGCAACATATTTATAATCTTCCTGATATGTTAAAAACTCCTACTTTGATTAATCTAATTGATGAACTAAGAGATAGAGATACAGCAATCATTGTGTCCACTGGACCCAGTTTAAATAAGCAATTGCCACTACTAAAAGAAATTGCACCCTATGCGACTTTATTTTGTATTGATGCATCTTTTCCAATCCTTTATAAAAATGGCATTAAGCCTGATGTAGTGTTGTCTCTTGAAAGAGTAGAGGCAACTGCGAAATTCTATACACATACCCCAAAAGAAGCACAAAAAGATGTAATCTTTGCTATCACCTCAATTGTGCATCCTAAATTAAAAGATGCTATTACAGATGGAATTAAGCAAATTAGTATGCGTCCATTTGGCTATACCAATATGTTTGGATTTCATAGATATGGTTATTTAGGCATTGGAATGAGTGCTGCAAATATGGCATATGAAATGGTGGTACATTCTAGATTTAAGCGCTGTATTCTAATTGGCCAAGACTTAGCTTTTGGTGAGGATGGTAGCTCTCATGCTAAGGATGCAGTTTATGGAAGTGATGAAATTAAACCAAAAGAAAAGAAAATTTTTGTTGAAAAATATGGAGGTGGTGGGGAAGTAGAAACTACCTTGGTTTGGAAGTTATTTTTACAATTTTTTGAAACAGATATTGCTCACACTCCTTATAAAATAGATGTGATTAATGCTACAGAGGGCGGGGCTAGAATCCACGGCAGTAGGGAAATGTCTTTTAGGGATGCAATTGCATTAATTGACAAGAAGCCAAAGCTTCCAATTAAGCTAAAAAATCCTAATCAAAAAACCATTATAAAAAATATTTTACTTGCTAAGAAAAAGTGTGAAGATATTATCTCTTATGGGCAGAGAAAAAAAACTCAAATAGAGAAAGTTTTTCTAAAGGTAGCAAAGCTTACTGAAGAATTAGAAGAACTTAATGGTAAAAATGAACTGGATAAAATTGATTTTAAAAAGATAGAAAAAGTTAATATAGAAATTGATAGAATCAAGGATCTGTTTGATGATAAGAAATTTACGGATTATTTTAGTGATGCAATCCAATCTTATATCTTTCATCAAGAATTGGATATAGCAAGGATTTTGGTGCGTTATCCAGAGGATGAAATGCAAAAGAAGGCAAAGCAACTTGAATGGTTGTATGCACATAAGTATTGGCTATTTTCATTAGCAGGTGGTGTGGATTGTGTGATAAATATTGTTAAAGATAGTGTAGATTCACAAGAACAATTTCAAATTTAGTTTAAAGGTCAGATAGTGTTTGTGTATGGTATTAAAAATTGCAATAGTGTAAAAAAAGCAAGAGATTTTTTTGATACTCATAAGATCTCATATAATTTCATCGATTTTAAAAAAGAACCTCCAACCCTAAATAAAATTAAGGAATGGGTAGAAAAAATGGGTATTGATACTGTGATTAATAAAAAAGGTTTAACCTATAAAAAACTAGGCTTAAAGGACAAAAATATTACATTGGAAGAACAGATGAATTTATGTATCCAATATCCAAGCTTGATTAAAAGACCTGTTGTTGAAGATGATAAGAATCTTATATTTGGTTTTTGTGAGACAGATTATAGGGAAAAGTTTTTATAGATGCGTTTATTAATTACTCTTATTGTTGCTATATTTCTTGTTGGATGTAGCACTACAAAATTAATGGTTGCTGACCTTAAGCTCCCTCAGGATGCAAACTTTTACTTGCAAAACAATGATTTTTCTTTGGAATTTTCTCAAGAAATTTCTTTAAAGCTTAAGCAGCATTATTTAGATGTTTGGTTCTCTCCTTGGAAAAAACCTATTCCAAACCCCAATGCTTCGGAGGTTTTTTGGGTTGCTCCATCATTATTGAAAAATCCAGGTTTTGGACCCAATCTCAAGCTCTATACTCAAGAAGAGATGAAAGATCTTTATGATTCTATGAATATGGAAAAATATCCTAGTGTCGCAATTAAGGCGATTGTGGTGAGTGATACTGCTGTGAGAGCAACTCCTACTCATTTACCAAGATTTAAATCAAGAAATAATTATCCCTTTGATAGATGGCAAAATTCCTTGATATTTCAAGGTACTCCTGTTTTAATCACACACTACAATCTTGCAAAAGATTGGGCACATATTCAAAGTAGTTTTGTATATGGTTGGGTTAGGGTTGAAAATTTGGCAAAAATTACACCAGAAGATGAAAGGCTTTTCTATCAGATTAAGGATTATGCCCTATCCAATAAAGATAATTTTCCTATTTATGGAAGAGATGATGAGTTCTTGAGTAAAGGCAGAACGGGGAAGCTTTTTTCTATTAAGAAAATAGATGAAAAAGATATGGAGATTTATTTACCCTATAAAAAAGCAGATGGTTTTATGGGGCTTAAGACAACGCGAATCAAAAAAGATGATTTCTCACTTTTTCCTAAAAAAATAGATGCTTTAAGTATGGCTAATGTTATTAATGCAATGATAGGGCAATTTTATGGATGGGGAGGAGAGCTAGGAAGTAGAGACTGTTCTGCTTTTATAAGAGATAGTTTTGCAAATTTTGGAATCTATTTACCAAGAAATTCTGCAGCACAGGTTAGATATGCAGGCAATATGATAGATTTAAGTAAATATAGTGCAAAAGAAAAAGAAAAAGTGATCATTGAAAATGCAACTCCATTTGCAACGGTGATTTGGCTAAAGGGTCATATTGTTCTTTATATTGGTACATATGAAGGTAGAGCAATAGTAGCTCATAGTGCTTGGAGTGTGATGACAAGGAATACATTTTCAAAAACAGAAAATTTATTAGGAGGAGTTGTAATTACCACTCTTACACCAGAAACAAATAAAAATGGTGTTTTTGTAAAATCAAAAACCCTTTTGGATCAAGTTTTGGGAATGTCAGATTTATATCAATATGCTCTAACATTTTAGAGATTAAAGGATAAGAATGCGTTTTTTAGTTGGTTTTCTTTGTATTTTTTTAAATCTTTTTGCATCAGATGCCAAACTTAAGGTTGCTGTTAGTATAGAACCTCAAGCCTTTTTTGTTAAAAAAATTGGAGGAGATAGGGTAGAGGTCTATGTTCTTGTGCCAAAAAATAAGAATCCAGAAAATTATGAACCTCTTGTTTCTCAAGTTAAAAATCTTAAGGAAACAAAGTTGTATTTTGGTATGGGATTGGATTTTGAAACAAAATGGAAAGAGAGATTTTTAAGCATCAATCCGCAAATGGATTTTGTGGATTTATCTCATCAGCATAATAAAAACTTTCATAATAGGCATGATAGCCATATCTGGTTATCTGTAACTTTGGCATATCAACAAGCAAATGAAATTTATGAGTATTTGATTAAAGAAGATAGGAATAATAAAGATTTTTATGAACAAAATCTCAAAGATTTTTTAAATGAGATTAGACAATTAGATGCAAGGATAAAAAATCTTTTTTCGCAACAAGGGGTGCAAAAAACCTTTTTGGTTTATCATCCAGCATTTGAGTTTTTTGCAGAAGAATATGGCTTGGAGGAATTAGCAATTGAAGATCATCATAAAGAGGCAAAAATTAAACATATGCAAAAGATAAACCAGGTAATTAAAGAAAGGAAACTAAAAATTGTTTATAAACAACCTCAATTCTCATCAAAACAAGTTGAACTCTTAGCAAAAGAATATCATTTGCAAGTTTCTATATTAGATCCCTTTGTATATGATTGGCTTGCAAATATGTGGAATATAGCAGAGCAAATTGCCTATGAAAAATGAAGTAAAACAAAAAGTTATAGAATGTGAAAATGTAAGTTTTGCATATCACAGTGATGATGTTTTGCAAAATGTTAATTTTAATGTTTATGACAAAGATTTTTTAGCAATTATTGGACCAAATGGTGGAGGAAAGACTACCCTTGTTAAATTAATTTTGGGTTTATTGACACCAAAAAAAGGTGAAATAAAATATCAAACCTTAAGAGAAAAAATAGGGTATGTTCCTCAGGATACCTGCATCAATCCAGAGTTTCCAATTCAAGTAATTGATGTGGTAAAAATGGGATTTTTAAAACCAAAACTTTTTGGATTTCGGGCGAAAAAAGAGCAAACAAAAGAGGCCTTTAAGATTCTAGAAAAACTAGGTATTCAACATTTAGCACACCGAAAATTTGGGGATCTATCAGGAGGCCAGAGGCAGAGAGTATTGATTGCAAGAGCATTGTGTGGAAATCCTGATATTATTATTTTGGATGAACCAACTTCTAATATTGATTCTAGAACCCAAAAAGAAATTTATGATTTGCTAAAGACTTTTAATCAGTTTCATACTATAATTGTCATCAGTCACGATATATCAATTTTATTAGGTTATGCTTCAAGGGTTTTATCGGTAAATAGAGAGGTTGTTTTACACGATATGCCAAAATTTGAAATCCCAATTGATGGGCATATATGTGAGGTTGATATTTTAAATAAAATAATGGAGAGTAAGAATGAAAAAAGAATTTGATGTAGTAATTATTGGCGGGGGTATTTCAGGAACTGCATTATTTTATGTTTTAAGTGAGTATAGTGATATTTCAAGCATTGCAATTGTGGATAAGTGTCACAAATGGGCAAATGTAAGTTCTAGTACAAAAGGAAATTCTCAAACATTGCACGATGGATCTATTGAAACAAATTATAGTTTTGAGAAAGCCTCTAAGGTCCGATTTTGTGCGCATAAAGTAAAAAATTATGCGCTTAGAAAAAATTTACAAAATAAAGCAATTTTTGAGATGCAAAAAATGGCAATAGGAGTGGGAGATATTGAGTGTGAAGCAATTACTAAGCGTCACCAAGAATTCCAAAGTATTTTTCCACAAATACAATTTTTTGATAAACAACAAATAAAAACTTTAGAACCAAAAGTAATTGAAGGAAAAGATGGAGGGGATAGGTTTGAAAATGTTGTTGCAATGGGGTATGAGAAAGATTGGTGCGGGGTGGATTATGCATTTTTAAGTGAAAATTTTGTACAAGAAGGTATGCAAAAAAATCCCAACAATCAAACTTTTTTAAATTTTTGGGTAAAAGAGATTAAGCCAAAAGAAAATGGCTATGTTCTAGTCTCACAAAACAAACAAGAAATTTATGCAAAATTTATTTTAGTCAATGCGGGTTCTTACTCACTACCTCTTGCACAATCAATGGGCTATGGACTAAATTTTGGTTGCTTGCCTGTGGCAGGTAATTTTTATTTTGTTCCTAATTTATTGCGAGGTAAGGTTTATACAATTCAAAACCCAAAACTTCCTTTTGCGGCAATTCACGGAGACCCAGATATTATTGTCAAAGATAAAACAAGAATTGGGCCTACAGCACTTGTGATTCCAAAATTTGAAAAAGGTAAAAATTGGTTTAACAATCTTAGTCCTAATCTTTTAAAACTTAATTGTAATCTTGATATCCTAAAAACTCTAAAAGACTTGATTTTAGATAAAGAAATCAGAGAATATATGATGAAAAATATACTTTTTGAATTCCCATATATCGGAAAAAAGAAGTTTTTAGCTGATGCTCAAAAAATTATTCCATCTTTAAAATTAAATGATTTGGAGTTTGCAAATGGATATGGAGAAGTAAGACCTCAAGTTTTAGATAAGACAGAAAAAAAACTGATATTGGGTGAACAAAAAATACATACAAAAAAAGGTATTACATTTAATATGACACCATCACCAGGTGCTACAAGTTGCTTACATAATGCAATGATTGATGCTCAAGAAATCACACAGTATTTGGGAAGAAATTTTGATTTAGAGAGATTTTATCAGGAACTATCACCACAAGAGCTTATATGATTGATTTTTTCAGAGATTATCCTTTTTTATTTAATGCTTTTTGCGCCTCTTTGCTTATCAGCTTATGTGCAGGAATTATTGGTTCTTTAGTGGTATCAAGCAAAAGTGTATTTTTAACTGGTGGAGTAGCTCACAGTGCATTTGGTGGTGTGGGTATTGCTTTATTTTTTGGCTTTAGCACAATGCTTGGGGCAAGTCTAATTGCTATTTTGATGGCATTGTTAATGGCATATGTTACACTCAAACATAAAAATTCATTAGACAGCTATATTGCGGCCTTATGGGCTTTTGGTATGGCTATAGGAGTGATTTGTATTGATTTATCCAAGGGCTATGGGAGTGATTTATCAAGTTATCTCTTTGGTTCTATTATTGCAGTTAGCACCCAAGATCTGATTATAATTGCTTTTTTTGATTGTTTTTTGATTCTTTTTATTTCAATTTTTTATACCGAAGTTTTAAGCATATTCTATGATAGAGAATTCTGCCAATTAAAAAATATTAATACTACTTTGTTTTTGGTTATTATGTTTATTCTAATGTCTCTGGGTGTTGTGATGAGTATGAGTGTGGCAGGTCTTATTTTGGTAATCTCTATTCTTTCTATTCCTGCTTATATTGCTAGTTTTTTTGCTTTATCTTTAAAAACTCAGATGATTTTATCATCTATTTTTTCACTAATTTTTATTTGGAGTGGTTTTGGTATCTCTTATGCATTTGATTTGAGTATAGGAGCTTGTGTTGTGATTGTTTCAGTATGTGCTCTATTTTTTCTTTCAATGGTTAAAAAAATTGTGAAGATAAGGATATAAAATGGATAAAAAAATAATAAGGAATTTTGTTTTATCTTGTATGATAATAGTATTTTTGTTGGTTTTTGCAATTTTTATGGTGGTGGCTTATTTGGGATCCATTGCAGAAAATACAAAAGAAATTAAAATGTTAAAAGAGAGAGTAGAAAACCTTGAAAAAAGGCATTAGCGTAATTATCTTATTTTTTGTATTGCTACAACTTTTAGAATCTAAAACTTATGTCAATAGATACGGAACTAAAAGAAATACGGACACTAAAACTCAAAAACAGCTCACAAGCTCTTCAAAATCCAAAAATCAGCTTATTGCAGAATTAGGAATGGGGATAGAATACTATCGCTACAAAGAACCTAAAGTAATGCAGATACAAGGTCCTATGCTTAATTTTAATGGAATGATAGGAGTAGTAAGAAGTCTCTTTAGATTCCAAAGTGATTTATATTTTGCCACCCATGTTGGAGCAAATATTTATGATGGTAGTTTGCATAATAATATTACGCAAACTACCACCAAATATTCTGCACAATCTACGGATTACTACACAGGTATTACCACAAAGCTTGGTATAAATCTTTTTAGTGATGGTAAGGAATTATTTTTTGTTTATACAGGACTTGGCTATCGCTTCTTATATAACCTCGTAATTGATAAGCCTGGTATTCAAGCTTCATATGGGCGCTATCAGGGCTATTTATTTTTACCTATAGGATTAAGTGGAGAGATTCCTCTAACTCAAAAAGTATCATTTATTGGAATGATTGAGCAGCGTCTCTTGCTCTATGGACATAATACAAGTGCTTTTTCAGATTTAGGATATGATAGTGATTTGTATTTTACACAAAAAAGGGGCTATGGTGGTCGTATTGCATTAGGTTCAAAAATTTATCTGCCTAGTGCAAATGCAATCAAGTTAAATTTGTATTTTGACTATTGGAGTATAGAAGAATCTACTACAGATACAGCCTATCACAATGGTGCTTTTATAGGCAACTTTATAGAACCTAAAAACAACACTATTGCAGTAGGCTTTAACATTACTTATGCTTTTTAATCTAAAAAAGTGCCTCTTGCATTTCTTCTGGAATATCAATTCCCAAGATTTTTAAAACACTGGGTGCAATATTGCTAAGATTTCCATTGTTTATTTTGCAAATCCCTTGTGCCATAATAAAACAATAAACATCTCCTACAGTGTGATTTGTAAGTATTTCACCTTCTTTTGATTTCATTTTTTCACAATTTCCGTGATCACTTGTAAGAATCAGTGCATAATTCATTTTTTTTGCAACATCAACAATTCTGCCAATCTCATTATCCACAGCCTCAACAGCCTTTATACTTGCTTCAAAGTTTCCAGTATGTCCTACCATATCTCCATTTGCGAAATTTACTACAATAAAGTCTGTTTCAAGCTCCATAAACTTGATGACACTATCCCCAACTTCCTTAGCACTCATTTGAGGCATTAAATCATAGGTTTTTACTTTTGGAGAGGGAATCAAAGCTCTGCTTTCTCCAATAAATGGCTCTTCCAACCCACCATTAAAGAAAAAAGTAACATGGGCATATTTTTCAGTCTCAGCGATATGAGCTTGAGTGAGATTGTGTGAGGATATAATCTCTGCAAGAGTGTTTTTAAGGTCTTCTTTAGGAAACAAAATAGGAAAAGAAAAAGTTTTGTCATATTCTGTCATTGTTATAATATTGAGTGCTAGTTTTTTTCTATAATCAAATGGAGCCTTAGAATCTAGAGCTTCTGTCAGTTCTCTTGCTCTATCGCTTCTAAAATTGAAAAATAAAAAGCCATCATCATCTTTCATACCACTGTAGTCACCAAAACAGGCAGGCAATATAAATTCATCGGTGATATCTTGTTGATAGGATTGATTAATATAATCATCTATGCTTAAAGCACTAAGATTATCCCCATTAGCAATACAGTTATAAGCTTGTTCTATCCTTTCCCATCTTTTATCGCGATCCATCGCATAAAATCTTCCACTAATGCTTGCTATTTTTATTTGATGATCACAAAGTTCTTGAATCTTCTTGATATAGCCCAATGCACTTCTTGGAAGCACATCTCTACCATCTGTTATAAGGTGCAAAAAGATTTCTTTACCTGTTTCTCTACTAATTTTAATCAGTGCAACGAGATGATCTAAGTGAGAGTGCACCCCACCATCACTTACCAATCCACAAAGATGTATTCTTTGACTTACTTCTAAAAAGTTTTTAAGAACTTGATTTTCTTTTAAGGTATCTTCTTGGATGCTAAGATTAATCTTTACTAAGTCTTGATAGATAATCCTACCACTACCTAAAGTCATATGACCCACTTCAGAATTTCCCATCTGTAAATCAGGTAGCCCTACATGCAATCCATAGGTATGTATCAAAGAATGTGGCACATTTGCAAAAAGCCAATCATAGGTAGGTTTTTTTGCAGAAGCAAAAGCATTAAAATGTGTATCTGGATTATGTCCAATCCCATCGGTGATAATTAAAATAACTTTTTGAGACATTATCTTTTCCTTATAACCTAAATTAAGGCATTAATTGTATCAAGAAAAGATTTTATTCCATAAGACTTAATTAACAATAATTTTTGTTATTTCTTAACACTACAAAAATTTTTTATATATTTTTCAGGAATATTTTCAAGAATATGTGTAGAAAAAGTTAAAAAAATTGAAATTAAAAAATAAAAATAAGTGTATTTTAATCTAAAAAATTTTTAGTTAAAAATCGTTAAATATCTTTACAAAGATAAAAAATAGTAAATGAAAACAACTTTTGAGTAAAAAATTTTCATATTTTTTCGAAAAAAAACAAAAAAAATGCAAATTTTATTATTTTTCTTTAGAAACTCTCAAGATAAGTAAAAATCGTATTTTCATAAAAAAATAAAAAATTTAAAAAACATTTTTTTCTCTATTTCTCTTTTATTTAAGAATATTTTAAGAAAAAAATGTCTGATAAGTATTATAATTAGCGGGTCATTTGTTAAGTCGTTATTTAGTTTGTTTTGTAGAAATTATGTTCTAGAACCTATAAATCAAGAAAACCATAAGCATAATTTTTCTAATTCAGCCTATAGAAGCTTACATTTGTAAATGATTTTCATATTATGGAGGAATCTAGTTATGTATTTGGAAATTTTTAAAGAGAAGAGACTTATTAAGGGGGGGGGGTATCATAATACTCCCTTAAAAGCCCTTTCTATAAAAACTCCTCAAAGGTCAATTTTTAAGCCTATTGTCGCTAGCTCTCTAGCTCTTTTTCTTGGTGCAAACTTTGCTTATGCAAATTGCAATGATTCTAAACCATCTGATAAACCTACTTTTTGTGCAGGAAATCAGGGAAGTGAATTGTTAGTTCCAGGAAAGTTAGATTGGTGGTGGTGGAATAAAACCGATATATTTACTCCCGAACTTCCAAATGGTGGAAAATATATTGCTATCCAATTTGATGATAGAAAGTATGATTTAATTTCAGATCCTGTAACAAATGGTAGTAGTGGCGAAACATTTTTTTATACAAATGCAAATTCTTTTGTTTTTAGAGGAAATGGAGGTGGAGTTAAAGTCAATTCTTTACGAGTTTATTTTGATGGGGCTAATAATAAGAATTTTACTTTAGATTTAAGTCGCTCAAAATTATTTGAAGGTGGTATAGAAGTTAAAGGGGATGGAACTAATAACACCTTTAATGCAGATTTGCCATATGGAATGAGTGGCTATATCTATCTAGACTCAAATGCTAAAGCAAATATTGTATTAGGAAAAAATACAAAAATTACTGGGAATATTACAAGTACCAATAGAGGTGGGAATCTTATCATTAAAAATGGAACTCTTGCTGGTCAAATCGGGGCACAAAGCCTTGTGGAACCTAATACTAAAGATCTTGTGATAGTTTTTGATGGTGCAAAGATGGAGGGTAATATTCAGACAGGATCCAATATCTCATATGGCAATGATTTTCAAAGAAAAGAGATAACTTTTAAAAATGCTGCTGACAATAATTTAAATGTTGTATTAACAGGGAACATTATTGCTTATGGTAGTGGATATGGATTCTCTCTTGACAGAAGCAAAGGCAATCATGTCACTTTTGAAAGTGGTTCGATGAAAGGGAATGTTTGGGCTTATACAGACCGTCATGAAAGGGCAGCATACAATGAGATTGTCTTCAAGGGTGAAAATGCAAGACTAGGTGGAAATATAGAAGCTTCAGGAGGCTCTTATTATGGAGGATCAAGGGCAACAAATAGGGTTATTTTTGAACAATCTGGAGTTATCAGTGGGTATGTTCTTGCGACAAGTAATACAAATGATAGTACTAACAAGGTGGTCACTCCTTATCAAGGTAAAAATGAAATTATTTTTAATGGTGAGAGTGGTAATGCTATTGAGGGAGGAGTTATTGCAAAGTCTGGTATTAATGAAATAGTCTTTAATAATAAGAGTGCTGCTAATACAATTGCAGGTGGAATTACTGCGGGAGATGCAGCTGTTGCCAGTGATAGTATTAAAGCAACAAATACAATTACTTTCAATGGAAGTAGTAACACAATTAATGGAGATGTTTCAGCGAAAAAATCTGATGGAAGTGCAGGAAGTTTTTTGCATGAAAATATCATCACTTTTAATGGTGGAAACAACACAATCAATGGTCAAGTTACAACAGATACCTCTTTAAGAGAGTATCAGTATGATCAAGTAAGATATGGAGGACAAAATATCATAACCATCAGGGATGCTGTCTTAACAATTAAGAGTCTTCAAGAAGGAAGAGATAAAGATCCAATTATTACTCTCAATAGGGGAATTAATATTATAAACCTTGAAGGAAATAGAGCTGAGTTAAAGCTCCAAAGAACTTACAGTGCTCATGATGGTAACATCTATAACAGGGATCCGAGTAGTACTGCTACAGTGAATTTTAATGCTAAAGAATCTTTGCTTTTTGGAAATATTGTAAATAATGGTGGAATTATTAATATTAATCTAAATGAGGGGGTTGATACAACTATTAAAGGTCATATTAGGTTAAGTCGTGGAAATATTAATATATCACTTGATAATAATGCAAGATTGTCTACCAAACAAATTATTTCAGAAGAAAGTAGAGAGATAAGGATTGATGTAGGTGATAATGCAACTATTGAGGGAAATTTATCTTTAGCGGGACACACTTATCTTGATTTTAGAGGTAACTCTGTTTTAAATCTTACAGGAGGAGATACCACTAAAAAAATCAATGAATTGTCTACCGCAGAGAGTGGAATTATTAATCTATCTGGTCAAATGAGATACCAAGATACTCTTGTTTCAAAACAAGATTTCCAAACTTTAGAAATTAACAAGTTAAATGCTAGAAATCCTTTAAGCTTTATTGTTTATGTAGATCCAAATACAAAAAGATCAGATAGGGTGGTTATTGAAAGTAATATAGGTAACAGTAGTAACACCAAGGTTCATCATCTAGGGGTTATAGGAAATCCAGATGAGTTGATTGGAAAAGATCTTTATACTCAAGGAAGTAGAGATAATATAGTCCTAGCTACTGTTGCAGATTCTTCAGGAATTACTCTAGAAGCTACAGATTCTATTAATGGATTTAGTTTGGTTACTTATGACTTTACAAAGGAAAGTGGATCAAATTATACTACTTACTTCTTAGGTTCTGTAAGATCTAAGGGTGCATCTGTAGCCGATCAATTAACAAGCACTTCAGCATTGAGTGCAAATTATGATTTATATCTAGCAAATCTAAATTCTTTAAATAAAAGAATGGGAGAATTAAGAAATAATGCTAATTCTCAAGGTGTTTGGATAAGAGTATTTAATGGTATGCAAACTTCTAAATTTGCACTTGAAACAAAGAGTATTTATACTACAATCCAAGCAGGTTATGATTATGCATTTGGCTTTAATGGAGCTAATAATTATGTAGGTTTTGCATTAAGCTATGCAAACTCTATAGCAAGTTCTAAGAGTATTTCAGATCAAAGCATTTTTAGAGGAGTTGATAAGATTAATTCTAATGCAATGGAATTTGCTATCTATAATGCCTATGTTCAAGATGGAGCTAGTAAAGAGAGTGGATGGAAGAATGGACTTTATAGCGATAGCATCTTAAAGTTTAGCTACATCACTTCTAAATTAGATCTTTTAGGACAAATAGATACCTATAGCACTAATAACTTTGCAGTCACTTTCTCTCAAGAATTAGGTTATAGATTCTTACTTGGAAAGTCTAAAGAAATCTTTATTGATCCTCAAGTAGAAGTGGCATTAGGTTATTTAAATCAATCTGATTTAAAACAAAAACTAGGTCAAGCAACTTTAGAGGGTATTCAAGATTCTATCTTTACTCTAAGAACTAGAGTGGGTTCTAGCTTTGGATATGATTTTAGAAATCTAACTCAAGATAAGGGCTTTAATTCTAAGATTTATCTAGGAACTTATTTTGTCAATGATTATATTTCTGGTGGAGATGTATCTTTAACAGATAAATATAATGCAAAAGTATCACTTTCTCCATTATCAACTACTTCTAGATTTGTTTTAAATGTAGGAACTAATTTCTCCATTAAAGACAATCATCGAATCTATTTTGATTTTGAAAGAAGTTTTGGAGGAAAGATTATTACAGATTATCAAGTAAATCTTGGATATAGATATAGCTTTGGTGCTTCAAACTATACTCCATATAATGCAGTACATACTCAAGAGATTCCAGATAATAAAACTATCAAAGAAATAGAAACAACTAAGAGTTATTCTTTAGAATTATTCTCTAAAGACAAGCTTCCTAAAAAAGAAATGACTATTCTACAAACGATACAGGATTTAAGAGTAACAACAAATAATGAAAA
>NZ_FZQY01000002.1 GCF_900199585.1 Helicobacter sp. 'house sparrow 1'
ACTGCAGGCAATATTGCAGTAGCAACTGTTAAGGGAACAGGAGATTCTAAAGTAGCAGTCTTTGAAGGTGCAACTCAAATCCAAGGGTTTGATGTAGTAGGAACTACACTTGTAGGGATTACAACAGATCAATATGGAAAAGTAAATACTGCAGGCAGTGAGGGTGCAGGAGCTTTAGCTACTGGAAATGACTACACTACTTATTTTATTAACTCAATGACTTCTCAAGGTGCATCTTTAGCAAATCAATTAGCTAGTGCTTCAGCATTGAGTGCAAATTATGATTTATATCTAGCAAATCTAAATTCTTTAAATAAAAGAATGGGAGAATTAAGAAATAATGCTAATTCTCAAGGTGCTTGGGTAAGAATATTTAATGGTATGCAAACTTCTAAATTTGCACTTGAAACAAAGAGTATTTATACTACAATCCAAGCTGGTTATGATTATGCATTTGGCTTTAATGGAGCTAATAATTATGTAGGTTTTGCACTAAGTTATGCCAATTCTATGTCTGATACTAAAACTATGCTTGATATTGATAATAATGATAGAGGAATTAAAAAAATCAATTCTAATGCAGTGGAATTTGCTATCTATAATGCCTATGTTCAAGATGGAGCTAGCAAAGAGAGTGGATGGAAGAATGGACTTTATAGCGATAGCATCTTAAAGTTTAGCTACATCACTTCTAAATTAGATCTTTTAGGACAAACAGATACCTATAGCACTAATAACTTTGCAGTTACTTTCTCTCAAGAATTAGGTTATAGATTCTTACTTGGAAAGTCTAAAGAATTCTTTATTGATCCTCAAGTAGAAGTGGCATTAGGTTATTTAAATCAATCTGATTTAAAACAAAAACTAGGTCAAGCAACTTTAGAGGGTATTCAAGATTCTATCTTTACTCTAAGAACTAGAGTGGGATCTAGCTTTGGATATGACTTTAAAAACTTTACTCAAGATAAGGGCTTTAATTCTAAGATTTATCTAGGAACTTATTTTGTCAATGATTATATTTCTGGAGGTGATTTAAGTCTTACTTCAAATCTAGGTTCTAAGCTATCACTTTCTCCATTATCAACTACTTCTAGATTTGTTTTAAATGTAGGAACTAATTTCTCCATTAAAGACAATCATCGAATCTATTTTGATTTTGAAAGAAGTTTTGGAGGAAAGATTATTACAGATTATCAAGTAAATCTTGGATATAGATATAGCTTTGGTGCTTCAAAATATACTCCATATAATGAAGTAAATACTCAAGAGATTCAAGATAATCAAACTATCAAAGAAATAGAACCAACTAAGGGTTATTATTTAGAATTATTCTCTAAAGACAAGCTCTCTAAAAAAGAAATGAATATTCTAAAAAAGATAGAGGATTTAAGAGTAAAAACAAATAATGAAAATAAGACTTATCTAGTAGGTCCATTTAACAGTGAGCAGGATGCATTAAAACAAAAAGATCAAATGCAAGGCATATTAAAAGAATTAAATTCAAATGCTAATGTGATTGTAGTGGAATAAGTTTTAAACCCTAACTCTAAAAATAAGAGTTAGGGTAGAAATAATTAAACTCAAACAATCAATCAAGGAGGGAAAAAACTAAAAGATGCAATGCATCAATGTTCTTTAAAATAAAGAGAA
>NZ_FZQY01000003.1 GCF_900199585.1 Helicobacter sp. 'house sparrow 1'
TAATTTTTTAGAGATTTTTTGCCATAAATGAATATAAAAATTAAATAAAAATTTTTATTAAAAACTGTTAAAAACAGCTCCCTAAAAGTAAAAAAAGTAAATGAAAACAATTTTTAGGTACAAAAATCCTCGTATTTTTTCAAAAAAAATATAAAAAAATTACAAATTTTATCATTTTCTTTAGAAGCTCTCTAGATAAGTAAAAATCGCATCTTCATAAAAATTTAAAAAAGATTTTTCTTTTAATTCTCTTTTGTTTAAGGATATTTTAAACAAAAAATCTTTAGTAAATATTAAAATAGATAAGTCATTTGTTAAGTTGTTATTAATTTGTTTTATCGAAATTATGTTCTAGATTCTATGCAACCAAGATAGCCATAAGCATAATTTTCTAATTCAATTCTATAAGACTTGCATTTGTAAATAACTTTCATATTATGGAGGAATCTAGTTATGTGTCTAGAAAAATTAAAAGAGAAGAGTGGTGTTTGTTTAAAGAACCCTCTTATAAAAACTTCTCAAAAATCAATCTTTAAACCCATCATTGCGAGTTCATTAGCTCTTTTTCTTGGTGCAAACTTTGCTTATGCACAATGTTATGGAGATAATACAAAGCCCATTATGTGTGTTGGGAATCTTGGGAGTGAAAATTTAGTAAATGTTCTAGAGTGGTATGATCTTGGAGGTGTAGATTATTTTTATCCAAATACAGGGCTTCCAGATCTGCAAACAAATCTTGATATTGTTTTTACAGATACAACTAATGGAGATATTATCTCAAAGACACAAGGAGGGGGTAGGGCAATTTTGGATACCTATGCTAATTCAGTTGTCATCAATGGAAGTGCACAACGCCTTTATTTAACTTGGCGCCCCCTAGGAAATCCAGGAAGCATTACAGTTGATTTCAATGATAAGAATAATAAAAATTTTACACTTGATTTAAGTGTGCAAACTTCGCGTCCTGAAACTTTTGATACAGGGTCTCTTTATGGAAATTTAATCATCAAGGGACAAACTAAAAATAGTACTTTTAATGCCCTATTGAGATATGGAATGAAAGGAAACATTGAGATAAACTCTGAGGCTAAGGCTACAATTGATGCAATAACAGGAAGTCAGATTAGGGGCAATATTACCAGTGGATTATTTGGAGGTAATTTGTTGATTAAAAATGCATATCTCAAAGGTAATATTGGAGGACAAAGATTAGATAGTTTAAGCGCACAGGATCTTACAATCGTATTTCAAAACTCCACAATGGAGGGAGATATCATAACAGGTACAAGCAATGGGAATGTGGATTTTCAAAGAAAGAATATAACCTTTAAGGCTGGTTCCACAAGATATGGCTTGAATTCTTTAGTAGGAAATATCATAAGCTATGGAATTGATAGGAGAGATTATAGGAATAAGGGTAATCATGTAGTCTTTGAATCAGGATCAATGAAAGGATCCATAAGGGCTATTGGTGATAGTTCTTATAGGATGGGTTACAATGAGGTTATATTCAAGAGTTTTAATTCAATTTTAGAAGGCAGTGTTGAAGCAACTGGTGGTTATACAGAAATTAGTGCAACCAATAGGGTTGTTTTTGAGAAATCTGGAAACATTATAGGAAATATCACCTCAAGAGGCTCTGATCAAGGAGGTGGTAGAGTATTTGGTGGAAGAAATGAAATTGTCTTTATAAACACTCCAGAAGGAGAGAGCAAAATCACAGGAAATGTTGAAGCAATATCAGGCTCCAATGAAATTACTTTTGAAGGGGGTAGGCGAGGAATAATTGAGGGCTCTGTTACAACAAGTCGAACTGATGATTTTGAGAATTTAAAGGGGTCTAGTGGTAGCAACACCATAAATATTAAAAACACTTCTTTATTAATTAGAAATAATACTTCAGCAGCTAATCAAGATCCTATTTTGAATGTTTTTCAAGGAACTAGTGTTGTAAATTTTGAAGGAGAAAGAGCTACATTAATGCTCCAAAGAACAACAAGCGAACTCAATGGACTGATTTATAACAGAGATCCAAACAGTGTTGTTACTTTAAATTTCAATGCCAAAGATTCCAAGATTATAGGAGGTGTTGTCAATAACAACAATGCAACTCTTAATGTCAATTTAAAAGAAGGAGTGAGTGCAACTATTGAAGGTAATTTTGTGGTTAATGATGGAATTCTCAATTTAACATTGGGTGAGCGTTCAGAATTAAATTTAAATGGAGATGATATAGGTCAAGGCAGACGTGTAGTTAGTAATATTAAATCTGCAGATAATGCCACTATTAATATTATGGGAGGTCCTGCTCTTAAAGAGCTTGGTTCTACTCATATTAATAATAGTGTGACTTTTAATATAACAGGCCAAGTAAAATGGCAAGAGGATTTGATTCCAAAGCAAAGTTTCCAAACCTTTGAAATTGGTCATCTCTATGCTGAGAAACCTCTCAATTTTATTGTTCGCGTGGATCCAAAATCAAATATAGTTGTAAATGGTAGGACAATTAAATCAGATAGAGTGGTTATTCCTAACAACTACAAATACAGGCGACATTATTTAAGAGTTGTAGGAAATTTGGATGATTTAATTGGAAAAGAGTTGTATAAATCAAATGATACCAATAGCAACATCGCTCTGGCTACAGCTGGAAATGGCAATGTATCTGAATTTGTACCTGTAGATACAGTTTCTGATTTTAGTTTGATTGGCTATGAGTTTATTGCAGAAAATAGTAATAAGGATGCTCAAAATGAGATATCTACCTACACAAGTTATTATCTAAAATCTGTGTATTCTAAAGGTGCATCTTTAGCAAATCAATTAGCTAGTGCTTCAGCATTGGGTGCAAATTATGATTTATATCTAGCAAATCTAAATTCTTTAAATAAAAGAATGGGAGAATTAAGAAATAATGCTAATTCTCAAGGTGCTTGGGTAAGAATATTTAATGGTATGCAAACTTCTAAATTTGCACTTGAAACAAAGAGTATTTATACTACAATCCAAGCTGGTTATGATTATGCATTTGGCTTTAATGGAGCTAATAATTATGTAGGTTTTGCATTAAGCTATGCAAACTCTATAGCAAGTTCTAAGAGTATTTCAGATCAAAGCATTTTTAGAGGAGTTGATAAGATTAATTCTAATGCAATGGAATTTGCTATCTATAATGCCTATGTTCAAGATGGAGCTAGCAAAGAGAGTATATGGGAGAATGGACTTTATAGCGATAGCATCTTAAAGTTTAGCTACATCACTTCTAAATTAGATCTTTTAGGACAAACTGAAGCTTATGATACAAGTAACTTTGCAATTACTTTCTCTCAAGAATTAGGTTATAGATTCTTAGCTGGAAAGTCTAAAGAAATCTTTATTGATCCTCAAGTAGAAGTGGCATTGGGTTATTTAAATCAATCTAATTTAAAGCAAAAATTAGGTACTTCTACTTTAGATGGAGTTCAAAATTCTATCTTTACTGTAAGAACTAGAGTGGGTTCTAGCTTTGGATATGACTTTAAAAACTTTACTCAAGATAAGGGCTTTAATTCTAAGATTTATCTAGGAACTTATTTTGTCAATGATTATATTTCTGGTGGAGATGTATCTTTAACAGATAAATATAATGCAAAAGTATCACTTTCTCCATTATCAACTACTTCTAGATTTGTTTTAAATGTAGGAACTAATTTCTCCATTAAAGACAATCATCGAATCTATTTTGATTTTGAAAGAAGTTTTGGAGGAAAGATTATTACAGATTATCAAGTAAATCTTGGATATAGATATAGCTTTGGTGCTTCAAAATATACTCCATATAATGGGGTTTCTACAACAGAAATTAAGCAAGTAGAATCTATTAAAGAAATGGCACCAACCAAAGGATTTTATCTACAAGTATTTGAAAAAGATAAGCTCTCTAAAAAAGAAGAAAATACTCTAAAGAAAATAAAAGATCTTAGAGTTCAAAATAAAGGAAATTCTAAAGTGTATCTAGTAGGTCCATTTAACAGTGAGCAGGATGCATTAAAACAAAAAGATCAAATGCAAGGCATATTAAAAGAATTAAATTCAAATGCTAATGTGATTGTAGTGGAATAAGTTTTAAACCCTAACTCTAAAAATAAGAGTTAGGGTAGAAATAATTAAACTCAAACAATCAATCAAGGAGGGAAAAAACTAAAAGATGCAATGCATCAATGTTCTTTAAAATAAAGAGAAATCTTTCTTTCTCTTGCCACCACTTAATTTCTCTTTTTTTCAAAGATTTTTTATAAAACAAATCTTTAACAACTTAACATGACAAA